>NZ_JABXEP010000008.1:0-99677 GCF_013372605.1 Myxococcus sp. AM009 | reverse complement strand
GGCGTGGGGGGGGCGGCGCGGTCCGGCCAGCGGCGCACCACCTTCACCTCGGCCATGGCCTTGAGGGTGTCGCGCAGGCGGCGGCTGTCCGCGTCGAAGTCCGGGGACTCCGGCCCCAGGGGCTTCTGGAGCACCGCGAGCGCGCCCGCGCGCAGCGCGGCCATGGAGGTCTGGATGTCGCGCTCCACCAGGGTGGACACCACCACCACCGGCGTGGGCACCTCCGTCATGATGCGGCGGGTGGCCTCCAGGCCGTCCATCCTCGGCATCTGGATGTCCATGGTCACCAGGCTGGGCCGCAGGCGCTGGGCCAGCTCCACCGCTTCCACGCCGTCCTTGGCCTCGCCCACCACCGTCAGGGCGGGGTCGGCGCGGACGATTTCCACCAGCAGGCGTCGGGCGGTGGGCGAGTCCTCGGCCACCAGGATGCGTAACGGGTCGTTCTTCATAGCAGTCGTCTCAGCGTCTCCAACAGGCTCGTCGGGTCGAACGCGCTCTTCACCAGATAGGCACTGGCGCCGGCTCGCAAGCCCCGCGCCTTGTCCTCCGGCTTGCCTCGGGCGGTGACGAGCACCACCGGCAACCGGGAGAAGCGCGGCGAGCCCCGCACCGCCTCGGTGAGGGTGAAGCCGTCCATGCGCGGCATCTCCACGTCCAGCACCAGGGCGTCCGCGCCGCCCGCCTGGAGCCGCTCCCAGGCGTCCGCGCCGTCCACGCAGGCCACCACTTCATAGCCCGCGCTCTCCAGGATGCTCTGCTCCAGCGCGCGCGTGGTGGGCGAGTCGTCCGCCAGCACCACCCGCCGCCGCGTCCGCTGGGTGGCGGGGGCGGGGAAGAGCGAGGCCGCCGCGCGGCCACCCGCCGCGCGGACCAGGGAAAGGGGGTTGAGCAAGAGCGACAGCCGTCCGTCCGGCAACACCGCCGCCGCGGACACGTGCCGGGCCCGGCGCACGCGGTGGCCCAGGGAGCGCACCAGCGCCTCCTGTTCGGCGAGCACCTCGTCCACCACCACCACGGCGCGCGCGCTGCCCGCGGCCAGCACCACCGCGCCCCGGCGCGCGCGCGGTGGGCCGGGCGGCAGGCCCAGCACCTCCGCCAGCGAGGCCAACGGCACCAGCGCGTCACCAGAGGCCCAGGCGGGGCGGCCCTCCACGTCGCGCACCTCGTCGGGCGCCAGGCGCACCAGCCGCGCCACGCTCTCACTGGCCAGCGCCAGCGTCTGCCCGCCCGCCGACACCAGCAGCACCCGCAGCGTGCTCAGCGTGAGGGGCACGTCCAGGGTGAAGCCACTGCCCAGGCCCGGCCGGGTCGTCACCTCCACGCTGCCGCGCAGCCCCTCCACGTGCATGCGCACCACGTCCAGGCCCACGCCGCGGCCGGCCACCTGCGTCACCTGCGCCGCGGTGGACAGGCCGGCCAGGAACACCAGCCGCGCGGCCTCCTCGTCGCTTTCGGGCACGCGCAGGCCCCGGGCGCGCGCCTGCCCCCTCAGCGCGTCCAGGTCCAGGCCGCGCCCGTCGTCATCCACCGTCACCTCGACGCGGCTGCCCTTGAGGCGCGCGGTGAGGAGGAGGCGCCCTTCAGCGGGCTTGCCCAGCCGCTGGCGCTCCTCGGGGCGCTCCAGCCCGTGGGCCACCGCGTTGCGCACCAGGTGCAGCAGCGGCTCTCGCAGGCCCTGCAGCAGGGAGCGGTCCAGCTCCAGCGCGCCGCCCTGAATCTCCAGCCGCACCTGCCGGCCCATGCTGCGCGCCACGTCGCGCGCGGCGCGCTCCAGGCCCTCGCAGCCTTCCTCGAAGGACAGGGTGCGGGCGCGGCGGACCTCGTCGTCCAGCCCCGTGGCCACGCCGCCCAGCGCCCGGCGGTCCGCGGCCAGCTCCAGCGTCACCCGCGCCAGCTCCGTCTCCGCGCGCAGCAGCGCCTGTTCGCCGGGCGTTCCGAGCACCGCCTCGCGGGCCTGCGCCAACGCCTCGCGCACCGAATCCAGCGCGTCCGCGCGGCCCTCCAGCCGGAGCGTCGCCACGCGCAGCTCACCGCTGCGTGCCAGCAAGGCGTCCAGCTTCTGCGCGGAGACGCGCACGGGCAGCGCCTCGGCCCCGTGGGAGGCCCCGCCGCCCGGGGGCGGCTCCACGCTGGGCGGGGCGGCCTTGGGTGACGGCACCGCGTCCTCCAGCATGGGCGGAGGCGATGGTGGCGGCGCGCCGCGCGTGGGGGCGTGCGCGCCGGCCCGGCGTCCGGCGGCGCGCTCCAGCTGGGGCAGCAGCGTCTCCAGGGGCGAGCCCGCCAGGTCCTCCCGCGCGGCCAGGCGCCGGCCCGCGTCGTCGAGCGCGTCCACGGTGGTGAAGCACAGCTCGTACACGTCGGGCATGCCGGCGCCCGCGTCACGCACCTGCTCCAGCAGCTCCTCCATGCGGTGGCAGGCCGTCTCCACCAGCGTGGCGCTGGCCGCGCGCGCCGCTCCCTTCACGCTGTGCAGCGTGCGCAGCAGGGACGCCACGAGCCCCGCCATGCGCGCGGGCGCTGTCTCGCGCTCCAGGGCCAGCAGCTCGCGGTTGAGCGAGACGACGTGCCCCTCGAGCTCCTCAAGGAACGTGGCCAGCAGCGCCTGGGCCAACCGGTCGCGGTCCATCAGCGCCCGTACTCTCCCAGCAGCCCCTTGAGCTTCTGGCCCATGCCGTTGAGGTCCTGCATGGCGCGCTCGGTCTGCCGCGACGAGATGAGGGCCTGCTGCGTGGCCTGATTCACGTCATGCATGGCCTGGCGAATCTGGCCGATGCCGGTGGCCTGCTGGTTGGCGGAGGCGGCGATCTGCGCCGCCGTCAGCGAGGCCTGGGCCAGCAGGTCCGACAGCGTCTGGATGTTGGAGCCCGCCTCGGACACCACGCGGGTGGCGGTGGCCACGCTCTTGGTGCCTTCCTCGGTGGTCATCACCGCGCCGTGGGTGGCCTTCTGAATCTGGCCCAGAATCTGGCGCACCTGGCCGGTGGCCTTCTTGGACTGGTCCGCCAGGGCCTTCACCTCGGAGGCCACCACCGCGAAGCCGCGGCCGTGCTCGCCGGCGCGGCTGGCTTCGATGGAGGCGTTGAGCGCCAGCATGTGCGTCTGCTCGGAGATGTCGTTGACGGTGGTGATGATGTCGCCAATGGCCTGGGCCTGCTCGGCCAGGGCGAGGATGCGCGAGGCGATGGACTCCACCTGCTCGCGCACCGCGCCCATGGCGCCCACGGCCTCCTCCACGGCGCGGCGGCCGCTGCGGCCCACGTCCTCGGCGTGGCGGGCGGAGTCGCTCACCGCGCGAGCGCGGCCCGCGGCCTCCTCGGACGTCTTGGTGATTTCCTCGATGGTGCTCACCGTCTCCGTCACCGCGCTGCCCTGCTCCTGGGCGCCGGCCACCTGCTCGGTGGTGCTGGAGAGGATTTCCGCGCTGGCGCCGGCGAGCTGGTTGACGAACTCCGCCACGGTGCGGAGCGTGTGCTCGCGCTGCTCGGATTCCTTCTCCAGCTGGACCTCGTTCTGCTGGCGCTTCTCCGCCATGTCGTTGAACGCGCGCGCCAGCTGGGCCGTCTCGTCCTGGCCCTTCACCTCGATGCGGTGCTCCAGCTTCCCGCGCCCCAGTTGCTCGGCGCCCACCATGAGCGCGCGCAGCGGCGTGGTGATGCCGCGGGTGATGAGGTAGCTGCCGCCGCCGACGATGAGCACGCCCAGCAGCGTGCCGATGCCCAGCACCCAGAGGATGCGCTGGGCCATGTCCCGGGCCGCGGTGGCGTGCTCGTCCCAGCGCTCCTGCTCCGCCACCAGCATCTCGGCGATGACCTGCTTGACCTGGAGCATGGCCGCCCGGCCCTGGCCGGCCTGGACGAACTTCGCTCCGGCATCCAGCCCCTCCGCGCGGCGCAGACGGACGCCTTCCTCCAATTGGTTGAGCCGCTGGGTGACGATGGGCTCCAGCCGGTTCAGGCGCGCCCGCTGGGCGACGTGGTCCGCCATGGCGTCGCGCAGGCGGGCCAGGTCTTCCTGGAGCGCCGCCGTCGCCTCCCGGTAGGGCCCCAGGTAGGCCTCGTCCCCCGTGAGGATGAAGCCGCGCTGGCCGGACTCGGCGTCCATCAGCAGCGCGCGGACCTCGCGGATGACGCGGAAGTTCTCATGGGCCGTCAGCAGGCCCGCGGTGCTCGTCGTGAGCTGATTGGCGCCCTGGAAGGACACTCCCGCCACGATGAGCAACATCAGTAGCGACAGTCCGAAGCCGAACGCGATGCGGTTCCCGATGCTCATGCTGCTCCTTCTCCGGACAAATCGAACATGAGGCGACTGTCACCCAGGAGCGCCTCTCCCTCCAGTACCAGGGTGCCGTCCCTGTCGGCCGCGGACACGAGGTGTCCGGCCGCGTCGTCCAGGGACGTGGGCGGCGCCAGCAGCTCGCTGCTCGCCAGCACGGTGACTTCCTCCACTTCCTCGGTGCGCACGCCCAGCTCCGCCCGCCCCACGCCCACCACGAGCAGCGGGCCGGCGATGTCCGAAGGCGCGCGTCCGAAGAGCGGCGCCAGCTCCACCACGGGCAGCACCTCGCCATGCATCAGGGTGAGGCCGCGCAGCACGGGGGGCGCGCCTGGCAACGTGACCAGCTCCGGCGCGCGCACCACCTCCAGCACGAAGCGCGACTCCAGGGCGTAGCGCTGGCCGGCGGCCTTGAAGCGGACCACCTCGCGCAGGGTGCCAGGGTCGACCTGGGGACGGGGCTCGCGCGAGAGCGCCCGGGCGCGCTTCTCCAGCAGCGCCGCGGCCTCCTCGGGGGACAAGGTGCCCTGTTCCTTCTCCAGGTCGGCCAGCCGCGCCAGCCGCGCGCGTGTGGCGTCCCAGTCGATTTTGCCGGAACCCGGCATCAGCTCAGCTCCTCACCGGCAGCCAGGGCTGCCTCCATGCGGGACCGCTCTCCACGCGCCACCTCCGCCAGCCTGCTGGCGCTCTCGCCGTCCGCGTGGGGGACGGGCGCGCCTGGAGGCAGGGCGTCGCACAGTTGCTCCGCTTCGCGCCAGGCCTTCATGGCGCCGGACGTGTCGCCGTGCCTGCGTAGCACGCGCCCGAGGATGAGCCACGCCACGATGAGTGTGGGCTCCAGATACAGCGCCTGCCGGACGGCGCGCTCCGCGTCCGCCGCGCGTCCCTGTCCCAGCAGCAGCAGGGCTTCCAGGTAGCGCAGTCCTGGCACCAATGGGTGCCGGGCGGCTGCTTCGGTGCAGGCGTAGACGGCGGCGGCGGCGTCCAGGTTCGCCAGCGCGCGAACCGCCAGTTCGGCGGTGTCCGCGTCGGAGTCCAGCGCTCCCAGGTGCTGGGCCGCCTCGCGCCAGTGGCCTCGCGCCAGGGCCTGCCGGGCCGCGTGCAGGGCCGTCGCGCTGGGGGCGCGCGCCGGTTTTCCGGCGCCCGGGAGCGCGGTCCCCGAGGAGGCTTCGGAGTCGCCCGGCAGGCCCGGCGCGGTGGTGCCCAGGGGCGTGGCGCCCGTCGCGGCCCCGGGTACGCCGGTGGAAGACGGGCTCCAGGCGGGCGCGGTCGTCGCGGCGGGGGCGGTGACCGCCGGCGGCTCGGTCCACGCGGCCGGGACGGGCAGGGAGAGGGTGGCCCCGTGCAGGGGCCGGCGGTACAGCACGCCCCACTCGGTGAGGATGGACTCCAGCGGCGCCAGTCCACCGAGCGGCGGGTCCGACGGGCCGGTGTAGAGGTAGCCGCCCTCATCCAGCGCGTCATGGAGCCGGCGCGCGACCGCCTCGATGGTGGGCCGGTTGAAGTAGATGAGGACGTTGCGGCAGAAGATGACGTCCAGCTTCCAGATGCCGCTGTCCGCGGACGGCCAGGTGTCGAGCGCGAGGTTGAGGTAGCTGAAGCGCACGCGCTTCTGCACTTCCGGGGACAGGATGTACCGGCGTCCGTCGGCGCGCAGGTGGGCGCGCATCCGGTCCGCCCAGCCGCCCCGCAGGGACCAGTCGCCGTAGTGGGCCTTCCGGGCCCGGGCGAGCGCGCCGCGCGACACGTCCGTGGCGTACACGGTCATGCGCGCATCCCAGCCTTCGCCCAGCAGCAGCGCGGCGATGGAATAGGGCTCCTCGCCCGACGAGCACGCGGCGCTCCACAGCCGCGCGGTGTGGTCCGGGCCATGGCGCTCGCGCAGCTCCGGGAGCACGACGCTCCGCATGTGCTCGAAGTGCTCGGGCGTGCGGAAGAAGTACGTCTCCCCGACGGTGAGCTCGATGAGCAGGTCATCCATCGCGGCCGGCTCTTCCGTGAGCCGCACGCGGTAGGCGTCGAAGTCCTTCAGCCCGGCCCGCTCCATGGCGCGAGCGATGCCTTCCTCGGCGGACGCGGGGCAGCTGGGCGGCACCAGCCCGGCGCGCTCCTCCACCAGCGCGAGCACCTCCGCATAACCCGGGTGGCTCCAGGGGCCCCAATTCACGCGGGCTCCGACTCCTGCGGAGCCGCCAGGGCGGCATCCAGCTCCAGGGACTCGGCCTCGGACAGGAAGGTGCGCAGGTCGTGGACCAGGACGAGCCCGTCCTTGAGCTTCACGGCGCCCGCCACATAGCCCACGCCCGGAAGCTGGCGCGGCGTAGCGTCCCACTCCTCCGGCGTGAGGACGCGCAGGCCCTCGACCCGGTCCACGCGCAGCACGACGCCGCGGGCGCCCGCGGAGGCCACGATGAAGTGGTCCATGGGGGACAGCGCGCGGGCCGGGTGGCGGAAGCGCAGGCGCAGGTCCAGCACCGGCAACAGCTCACCCCGAAGGTCCAGCAGGCCCTCCACCACGGCGGGCGCGCGAGGCAGCGGCGTCAGGCGCGCGGCGCGTACGAGCTCTCGCACGTCGGGTGCGGGTAGTCCGTAGCGCTGACCGTTCAGGGTGAACAGCAGCACCTCCGTGGGTGCGGGGGTCATGTCCTGGGACATAAGACGTGGACGTGGCCACTGTCGAACATTGATGTCGGCCCCCGGTCACGGTGTCCACCAGTCCTCAGTGGGGACAGGGGGGCGGGCCCATGCTTCAGGGGGAACAGGACACGCTCCCGCCGTGCCCTGGCCTGGAGGGCGGCTCTCGGGGGGACGGGAGAACGGTCGTTCACTCCCCCAGGAGGCGGCCGAGGACGGCGCCTACGAGGTAGAAAGAGGGGTGCGCGCCAGCCATGCACGGATGACAGACGCCGTTTCCTCCAACGTCTGTCTCGGTTTCCAGAACATCTGCCCGCTGGCCTCGTAGGCTTTGTGAATGGCTTCGGTGCGAGCCCCCAGAGGTAACGTGAAGGCAGGGGAGTCGGGCCCTGGCGGCGGGGCAATCTGCTTCTGGGCGAGCATCTCCTTTGCGAGTGCCTTCACATCGACGAAGTCTGGAAGCGGGGGAAGTTCGGGCTCGGCGGCGATGATGCGTGCCGCATCCTCGTAATGGCGCACGAAAGAAGCAGGTGCGCTGTCGACTCGCGGCACTCGTCTCTGAATCGCATCAAGCTTCTCAAGGAGCGTGACAAGCGGGTGCACGCAACGTACGCCCTTGGGACGGTTGTCGTCGTAGTCGTCCAGGTGTCCTATGCGCGCAAGATGGTCATGCACGAAGGACGACATGTCGCGCGGAACGAAGGGCGTCACGCGCGCATTGCCGACCTCAAGCAATACAAAGGGCCTCAGAACCTCAGCGAGGTTCCGATGTGACGTGCGGGGTAACTGACACGCACGTTGCCGCTGCGCCAGCTTGCATCCGTGTCATCAGGAGCCAACTCAGTCCTTGTGCCAGGAACATTGATGAACGACGGAAGGGCCTGGAAGTAGGTGCGGCGCTCGTTCGTCGCCTTTGTTCCATCACTCTTCCAGTTGGAGACCTTGGGCTAGCGAACGTTTCCGGGCTCGATTTTGAGGTCCAGGTCCTCGGAGAACCGGTGGATGAGGGAAAATCCCTTGGAAAGGGAGGTTCCTCCCTTGAACCAGACGTCGAAGCCTGTTGCGTGAAGCGCCCAGAGCGTGTGAGTGACCCAATAGTCTTTCTCCACGAGCGCCAGCGACATCTTGTTGTGGGCGGCGACGATCTGCAGCAGATCGTCGAACGCCGAATCGTCGTGAATGAAGCTCAAGTGGAGGAGGCCTGGAGCGCCGAAGAGATCAGCACTCGCGTCGCTTTGGTCCCATACCGCTGCGTCATTTCCGTCAGGCGTTCGCGGTCGAAGGCAGTGCGCGCGAGTGCGCGCGTCAGCGCCTTGGCCAGTTCCATGCGCGACGTGCCAGCGCGCTCCGCGTTCTCGAAGAGATCAACCACGAACCATTCCGGCGATGGTGTCAGCGGGAATGCCACGCGGCGTAGTTCGAAGCGGCGGTCACCCAGTTCAACGTGCCCGGAACGCTTCGTGTTGTAGACGAGAGTCGCCGCGAACACGGCTGTCGTGCCGAGCCCCAGCGCGTTCCAGTGTTCGGGGCCGGTAAAGACGAAGGGACTCTCCCCCAGGAACGCTCGCATGAGCGCATCGTCCCCAGGTGGCACCAACCCAAACTTGCTTCGCTTGGGGTAGGCAAACAGTCCGTGCGCTACCGGCACCAGCACGCCCTTCTCAACCAGCTGCTTGGCGAAGCGCGGTGGATTCGTGCTCCAGGGCTCAAAGTCCCGTGTGCGATAGACGCGCCCTGCCTCTAGCGGTGGTAGTGCCATGGAAGCCATTGTATTGATTCTCCGCAGAAAAAGTACAGGCGTTAGGCGGAATCGGCAAGGCGAACTCCTAAGGGCTGAAGTCAAAGGGGCGCCTGCCCGCCACCCTGCTCTCATTCGGTCGAATCACCGAACTCTACGGAGGACCTGCGCCTTCATGCGCCCACCCCTGGGGTCCCGCTCCGCCGCGAGCCCCTCCTGTCAAGGTCATCGCTTCCCTGTCGCATGGGGCTTGTCTCTGGAGGGACTGGGTGTGGCCAGATGGACGAAGGCGAGAGTTTATCGTCTCCAGAACTTCAAAGGTAGAGTCTTCCCTCCTGCTTCGCCAGGCCGTGACTTCCACCCCAGTCATCCACTCCGGATGCGCTACGTTCTCCCGCGTATGGACGAACAACTGGGTTCGATGGTGGGAAAGGCAGCGCGTGAGGCGCGTGCGCGCCTGGGGTTGACCCAGGTGGAGGTGGCGGCCTTGGTGGACATGCACCCCATGGTCTACAGCCGCGTGGAGCGGGGAAAGATGGTTCCCAGCGCGGGCATGCTGCGCCGTCTGAGCATGGTCCTCCGCGTCTCCACGGATGAGCTGCTGGGGCTGGCCCGGCCCGGCAAGGACGAGCGGCGTGATTTGGAGAAGGAGCCGCCGCTGCTGCGTCGGCTGGTAACGCTGGCGCGTGAGCTGGACGAGCCGAAGCTGGAGGCGCTCGTCACGATGGCGCGCGCGCTGGCCCGATAGGAGGCGTCAGGGCTCGGAGACCCACGAATTCAGGCTATAAACCTGAAAAGTTTACTGTGTGATTGGCGCCAGGTGAAGAGGCGCGCCTTCACCTCCACGGTGGATGAGGCGTGGGCCTCATCCACCCGCGCGAACGGCGCCTCAGCCCCGGCGGCGGCGCCGCAGGGCCAGCGGCGAGGCGGCCATCAGCAGGGCCCACAGCGGCGCGCTGCCCGCGGCGGCGCAGCCTCCGCTCTCTTCTTCCGGCGCATCCGGCTCCACGTCCGGCGTGCCCTGGCCCACCTTCACGCTCAGCTTCGTGGCGGCGGCCCGGTCTCCGTCGGTGTGGAGGTCCGCGTTGGAGGAGTTGCCAGCGCCGAAGAGCGTGAGGGTGACGTCTGTCGCGGGGGCGACGAGGCTGAAGTTGAAGCGCAGCTCGTTGCTCGCGAAGGGCTGGGGCTGTGCGTGGGTCAGCTCGGCGCCGAGCTTCTTCATGCCCTCACCGGGCTGGAGCGTGGCCGCCGTGCTGTCCACGGCGATGCCCACGCCGCCCGTCCTGGCGGGACCGCCCCGGATGATGAAGGTGTACTGGCCGGTGGCGCCCGGCGCGAGCGTGGCAGGCCCTTCGAGCGCGACGGTGGGGAGCTCCCCGCCCTGGTGGCAGGTGCTGCACGTGGGACCCTCCTTGCCCGTCTGGCCGGTGACACCCGTGCTGGTGGCGGAGGCGGGGATGGACCACAGCGATGACACGACGACGACGCCCGCGATGCGGAACGGAAGACGCATGGACACTCCAAAAGATGGGTGAAGCCCGGTGGTGCTACAGCCGGGGCTCCGCGTGCGCGGAGCCCCGGAGACTTCCGCCTAACGAAGCTGGAGCAGGGAGAAGGACAGGCCCTGCGTCGTCAGCGTGGGCCGGCCGTTGTCGCCCAGCACGTGCAGCGTCGTGGACGCGGAGCCCGCGCCGAACTCGGTGTAGAGCGTCTGGTTCTCGGTGTGGAAGAGGAAGCTGCTGCCCGAGGTGGCCGGGAACTCGGTGTTCCGCGTCGCCGTCAGCGTGTTGAGATTCAGCGCCCACCACTGCCAGCCGGCGCCGCTCGCGATGCCGCGGGGGTGCGCGCCCTCCTGCACAGGGGCGACGCGCTCATCCAGCACGCGCAGGTACGCCGTGCCCGAAGGGCCGGGGACGAGCGAGCCCGCGGTGCCGCCGCCCACGAGCTCCGACAGCGAGCGGTGGAAGCCGGTGTCGAAGGTGCGCGTCTGCGGGTCGAACCGCAGCAGGCACGGCTCCGGCGCCGCGTCGGCCGACACCCGGTGCACCGCCGCGCCGTAGGCCTCCGTCGCGACGTAGACCTTGCGGTCCGGGCCGAGCACGGCGTCGTGCGCGTAGCCACACCGCTCATCCGTGACGACGGTGGCCGTGTCCGTCGCCGTGTCGACGGCCACCACGCCCGTCCGCGGAGTGATGCCCACGCCGGCCACGGGACGCCAGCCCACGGGGATGATGAGCTGCCCGTTGTCCGAGACGACCGAGCCCGAGAAGGCCATCTCGGTGTCGGGCACCTCCAGCGCGTCCAGCGCGATGTTGCCGGTGACGGTCATCTCCGTGGGGTTCCAGATGACCGCCTGCGCGGTGATGCCGTCGAAGAAGTACGCCTTCGTCGCCGACACGAACTGGAAGTTCGCCTGGTACTCGCCCAGCGACATCACGCCCAGGCTGGCGAAGCTCACCGTGCCCGACTGCTCCAGGCGGCCGTCCTCGGTGAGCGAGTAGCGCGTCACGACGGGGCTGTCGTCCGACACCACGTAGACCTGGCCCGACTTGCGGATGCCCACGCCCAGCGCTCGGCCGGACACCTTGATGGCGCCGTCCAGCGACAGCTGCGCGGTCTGCTCCGCCTCCCGCGTCACCACCACGTAGCTCTCCGCCGGGTCGGCGTTGAGGTCCTGCGTGGTGATGGCGTACAGCGGGCCGGTGGCGTCGTCGCCGGAGTCGTCACAGCCGCCCATCAGGGACAGCGCGAGCGCGGCGGCGGAGAGTCGGAAACCCGAGCGGGCAAACAGCTGCTTCATGAAGACGGCCTTCCTGGAAGTGGAGCGAGGCGCCGTTTCACCCGGAGCGGAGCTGTAGATTCAAGGTGAAAACGATACGCATTCTCAATTTCAGGAGCTGTTTAGGC
Source organism: Myxococcus sp. AM009 (assembly GCF_013372605.1). NCBI lineage: Bacteria > Pseudomonadati > Myxococcota > Myxococcia > Myxococcales > Myxococcaceae > Myxococcus > Myxococcus sp. AM009. The sequence continues at coordinate 88,126 of NZ_JABXEP010000008.1, read as the reverse complement.
GGAATTCGTGAAAAGTCAAGAATCAGATGGGCGCGTCAAGCCACGGGGCTGGGGCCGCTCAAGGGCAGCACGACGGTGAAGGTGGCGCCCTGGCCCGGGGTGCTGGCCACGCTGATGCGGCCTCCCAGGGCCTCCACGAGCTGGCGGGTGATGAAGAGGCCCAGGCCCAGTCCGCCGTAGTGGCGGCTGGAGACGGCGCGCTCGAAGCGGCCGAAGATGCGCTGCGCGTCCTCGGGCGAAAGGCCGATGCCGTGGTCCTCCACCTCCAGCGTCGCGTGCGCTTCGTCCGAGCGCACGCGCACGTCCACGGGGGCGCCGTGGCCGTACTTGAGCGCGTTGGACAGCAGGTTGGTGAGCACCTGCTCCAGCCGCATCCGGTCCCACTGGCCCGTCACGGCCACGGGCGAGTCCACCGTCACCTGGACCCCCGCTGTCCTGGCTTCCGTCTCGAACCGGCGGACGGCCTCGTGCACCAGTTCGTCCAGGTCCACGGGCTCCAGGTTCAGCTCCATCCGGCCACGGGCCAGCCGGGACACGTCGAGCAGGCTGTCCACCAGGGTCGCCAGGCGCGTGGTCTGCCGCTCACTGGAGTGCACCCGCTGCGCCAGCTTCTCCACGTCCAGGGGGCCCTCGCCGCGAAGCTGGCGGTACAGCAGCTGGAGCTGGAGCTTGAGGTTGGTGAGGGGCGTGCGCAGCTCGTGCGCGGCGATGCTGAGGAAGTCGTCGCGCACCTGGACGGCGTCGCGTGCCTCGCCGGTCAGCCGCTGTTGTTCCGTGTTGGCGGCCTCGGCCGAGGTCCGAGCGCGGACCTGCGAGCGGGTGATGAAGAACAGCAGCAGCGTCACCAGCAGCCCGGCGCCGATGACGGTGCCACGCTGCCCGGTGGTGCCGGTGGCGAGGAAGGCCTGGCTCGCGCTGAACCGCAGCGTCCAGGTCTGGCCGGCCACGGGTATCCTCACGTCCTGCTGGAAGACGGGGGCCCCGCGTGACGCCGGGCGGCCGGACGCGTAGAGGAGCGCGTCGTCGCGGACCGCCGTCCCGTCATACACCTCCAGGTCGATGGTCTCCTTGAAGCCGATGAAGCGCAGCTCGCTCGTCAGGTCCTCCATGGCGATGGGGAGGTAGACGAAGCCGCGCGGAGGCCCGGTGGGGGCTCCAGGGGGCCGGGCGTCCCGCGGAGGGGTGTACACGGGGATGAAGAGCACGAAGCCCACGCGGCCCGCGGCGTCCTCCCAGCCTTGGATGAGCCGCACCTTTTGGGTGGCGGCCACGCGCCCCGTGTCTATTGCGCGCAGCATCGCGGCCCGGCGGCTGGGTTCGGTGAGCATGTCGAATCCCAGGCCCCGCCGCGTGCGCGCGTCCAGGGGGTCCATCATGACGATGGCGGTGTAGGCCGCGCGCGGGCCCGGGGGCCACACGGGGGGGCCTGGCGGCCGCATGGCGCGGACCTCCGCGTCATACCGGGCCACGTCCTCCGGCCGAAGCCACCGCGCGAAGCCGATGCCCTCCAGCTCCGGGAAGGTGCGATTCAACGCCAGGCTCTCCATGTAGGCGCCGAGCTCCTCCTGGTCCACGTAGCGGCTGCCGGTGAACAGTCCATGCACCCCCAGGAACAGGGACTGGTTCAGCTCCAGGCGCTGCTGGAGGCCCAGCACCCCGTGTTGGACCGCGTCGTCGAAGCGGCGCAGGCGGCGCTCGTTGATGCTCTGCTGCACATAGGCCGTCGCCGCGGCGGTGATGAGCAGTCCCACCAGGACCACGCAGTAGGCGGCGGTGTTGCGGCGCAGATGGGAGGAGGAGCGCGGTGGCACGGTGGGGCAAGAAGGCTGGAATGGCATCTGCCCGGGAGCCAGTGCCGGACGGTGCTCTTGTAACGTCCTGGCCGGTTCGGACGTTCGCTACGTGAATGAGAAGGCAGGATTTCGTTCACCCGGGTACCGGGGGGGCTTGGCATCCGGTAGGTCATGTCGGCGAACGAGGGAGGCAGCGTGCGGCACGTCATCGTCGTGGGTGCGGGACCGGGTGGCTTGTCGGCCGCCATCAACCTGGCGGGGCAGGGCTTCCGGGTCACCGTGGTGGAGAAGGACGCGGTGCCCGGCGGGCGGATGAAGGGGCTGACGCTGGGCGCGTCGGGCGAGTACTCGGTGGACACCGGGCCCTCCATCCTCCAGCTGCCGGGCGTGCTGGAGCAGATATTCCGGCGCGCGGGCCGGCGGCTGGAGGACTACGTCAAGCTGCTCCCGCTGGACGTCAACACGCGGGTGCACTTCTGGGACGGTACGCACCTGGACACCACCCGACACCTGGACCGCATGGAGGCGGAGCTGGCGAAGTTCGGCCCGCGGCAGGCGTCCGCGCTGCGCCAGTGGATGACGGACGGGCGGGAGAAGTACGGCATCGCCTACGAGAAGTTCATCTGCACCTCCGCGGACAACCTGGGCTACTACGCGCCGTGGCGGCTGGCGCCCACGCTGCGCTTCAAGCCCTGGCAGACGCTGTACCGGCAACTGGACGGCTTCTTCCACGATGACCGGGTGACGTACGCCCTGGCGTACCCGTCCAAGTACCTGGGCCTGCACCCCGCGACGTGCTCGTCGGTGTTCAGCGTGATTCCCTTCCTGGAGCTGGCCTTCGGCGTCTGGCACGTGGAGGGCGGCTTCCGCGAGCTGGCGCGCGGCATGATGCGCTGCGCGCAAGACCTGGGCGCCACCTTCCGCATGGGCGCGCCGGTGGAGCAGGTGCGCGTGGACGCGGGCCGCGCGGTGGGCGTGAAGCTGGTGGGTGGCGAGGTGCTGGAGGCGGACGCGGTGGTGGTGAACGCGGACCTGGCCTACGCGGCGCAGTCATTGATTCCGGCCCAGGCGCGGGAAGGCTCGCGGCTGACGGACGCGGCGCTGGAGCGGGCGAAGTATTCGTGCAGCACGTTCATGGCGTACTACGGCCTGGACACGGTGTACGCCGACCTGCCGCACCACCTCATCTACCTGTCGGAGTCCGCGCGGCGCACGGACCGCGACGCGCTGGAGGACCGGCACGTCGACCTGGAGGACCCGCCCTTCTACGTGTGCAACCCGGGCGTGACGGACCCATCCGGCGCGCCCGCGGGCCATTCGACGTTGTACGTGCTGGTGCCCACGCCGAACACGGGCCGTCCGGTGGACTGGGCGAAGACGGAGCAGGCGCTGCGCGAGCGCATCCCCGCCATGCTGGAGAAGGTGGGGCTGAAGGGCGTGCGCGAGCACCTTCGCGAGGAGCGCTACTTCACGGCGGAGACGTGGCGGGACGACTTCAACGTGTTCCGGGGCGCGGTGTTCAACCTGTCGCATACGTGGCGGCAGCTGGGGCCGCTGCGGCCGAAGGTGAAGAACCGCGACATCGAAGGGCTGTACTTCGTGGGCGGCGGCACGCACCCGGGCAGCGGCCTGCTGACCATCATGGAGAGCGCGAACATCGCCGCGGACTACCTGACGCGCGAGGCGGGCAAGGGACCGCTGCCGGGCTGGCCGTATGTGCCGCCGCTGGAGCCAGAGGCTCCCGTTCAAGCTCGCGCGGGGTGAGCGCCGCGCCATGCGGTGGCGCGCCCACCCGGCAGGCGGGGAAGGGCCGCCCGCATCCGCCGGGCGGGACGGGGGCGAAGCTGGCATAGTCGAGAGGCATGCCCTTCTTCATCCCATTCGCGGTGGGTGGCCTGGTGCTGACGGCGCTGGGCCTGGGTGTGCGGAAGGTGCTGACGGAGACGGGCGTCACCCCGCCAGAAGATGCCCGGCTGGCCCAGGCGCGTGAGGGGCACCGCGCGGCCGTGGCCGCGCTCCGGGCGGACCGCCTCCAGGTCCGCGACGGCGTGGCCACCTACGGCGCGCTCCAGGCGCGGGTGCACGCGGAGGTGGTGGTGCCCTTCGGCGCGCTGCTGGAGCGGCTGGAGCGCTGGGGGTACGTCCGGGAAGCCGAGCTGCTGGGCGCCGAGGCGCTGGAGGCGCTGCGCGCGCTCCCGCGCGAAGCGCCATCCCGCGCGACGCGGCGCGGTTGGCCCTTGTTGGGCGCGGGTGTCGAGGTGCCCGCCGCGCTGGAGCCCGTGCTGGCGTGGTTGGACCGGGGCTGGCTGGACGAGGAGTCGCCGCCGGTGGTGCTGGATGGGACGTCGTTGTACGCGGCCCTCTCGGCCCGCGGCATCCTCGCGGGGAGCGCTCCGGAGGAGGGCGCGCGGGCGCTCGATGAAGCCTCCGGGCTGCTGGGCCGGACGGCGGCGTTCCTGGGCGCGCTGCGCACGCGGCTGACGGCGCTGGAGGAGCGGGTGGCGGGGCTGCATGGGCGGGCTTCGGCGCAGCTCGCCTACCTGGACGCGGCCAGCTTCGAGGAGGGCGGCGAGGAGCCCCGGGAGCGGCTGACGCGACTGGCGGTGCTCGTGGGCCAGCTCGCCATGCTGCTGCGCACGCCCGTGCTGAGCGCGGAGGGGCGCCTGACGCCCCTGCTCGCCGCGCGCGCGGAGGACGACGTCCCTTCGAGCGACTGAAGCGGCCCGCGCTCGAGCACGGGCGAGCCGCCGCATCAGACGTAGCGCTCAGCCATCTGCGACACCTGCCCCGTCGCGTGGCTCACGGCCGAGGCCGCCTGCTGCGTGGTGTCCAGGTGCCGCAGCGTGTCCGTCGTCAGCTCGTCCAGCTCGCGCACCGCCGCGAAGAGCTGGTCCACGCCCGCGTGCTGCTGCGACACGGCCTCCGTAATCTGCCGCACCGCCACCGCGGACTCCTGGGACAGGCCCGCCAGCTCGCGCAGCCGTTCGCCGCTGTGCCGCAGCGGCTCCAGCGCCTCGGCCACGCCCTCCGCGCCCTGGTCCGACATCGCCGTGGCCTGCTGCGTGGCGGAGGCCATGCTCTCCAGCAGCCCGCGCACCTGGTTGGTGGCCCGGACGGACTGGTCCGCCAGGTCGCGCATCTGCCGCGCCACCACGCCAAAGCCCTTGCCGTGCTCGCCCGCGCGCGTGGCTTCAATCGCCGCGTTGATGGCCAGCATGTGGGACTGGTCCGCCAGCGACTTCACCACCTCCGACACGCGGCCCACCTCGCGGGCGCGCTGCTCCAAATCCAGCATCTGCTCGTGCAGCCCGGCCGCGATGTCGCGGATGACGGTGAGCCCCTTCTCCGTGCCGGCCAGGGACTCCTCGCCCAGCTTGCCCACGGCGGCGGCGCGCTCTGCCACCTGGAGGATGCTGGTGGCGCGCGAGTGCGTGACGTGAGACGCCCGCTGGATTTCCTGCGCGGTGGCGCGCGCCTGGTGCAGCGCCGCGGCCTGCCGCGACAGCGTCTGGTTCTGCTGGGAGCTGGCGTGTGACAGCCGCTGGCCCGCGTCGGCCAGGTCCCCCGCGGAGGCGCGCAGCGAGCGCGGCAGCTCCTGGAGCCGCTGGTAGAGCTGCCACGTCGAGGCCGCCAGGTCGCCCACTTCATCCGAGGAGACCCACTGGGGCGGCGTGGCGCGGCCCTCCACCAGGGCCTCCAGGGACGCCCCCACCGCGCGTGCCCCCCGGGCCAGCCGGCGGGCCGCCCAGGCCGCGGTGAGGATGGAGCCCAGCGCGGCATACCCGCCGAGCACCACCACCGGCTGCACCAGCTCCGCCTCCAGCGGCCGCACCGTGGCCTGGACGCGCTCGGCCGCCGCGGTGTCGCCCCGCGCCGCCAGGTCCGCCGCCAGCGCGCCCATGCCGCGCTCCAGGCGCAGGTGCAGCGTGACGATGCTGGCCAGGCAGGTGATGAGCAGCGCGGAGACGACCATCGCGGGCAGCAGCCACGACTGGCGCGTGGCGAAGCCCTCACCCGCGGGCTTCGTGCTGGGCGCGCGCTGATAGGCGTCCAGCACCGTGGGCATCATCACCCGTTCGAACAGCATGTACGCCAGCGGGCTGCTGAAGAGGCCCGCGCTCACCGCCACCGCCACGCCCACCATCACCACCGACGCCGGCCGGTCCAAGAGCAGCACCGCGCCGCCGTTGAAGAGGATGCCGCCCAGCGTCCACGACACCATCATCTCCACGAAGGCGATGTTGGAGGGGATGCGGATGAGCCGCTCCACCCGCGTCGTCCCCTGGGCGCTCAGGGCGCGCTTCATCAGCCACGGCATCACCACCAGGGGTTGCACCACCGCGCACAGGCCGAGCACCACCGGGGTGATGATGCCCAGGAAAATCTTGAACTCCCGCGCACCCGACAGGTCGAGCAACTGCATGTCGACGTAGACCGCGGGCGTGAAGGCCACCGTGGTGATGACGGACCGCAGCAGGTAGAGCCGGCGTAGCAGGGCGCCAGGGGTCGGTAGCGAGGAGGTGGCCATCGGGGAAGCGGTGCTCCTGGGTAACGGTGACCCCAGCGTGGGGCGCGAATGGCTCGCCGTCAATGTCCAGTCTTGTTCCGCCTCATCCAGCGTGTATGGAAATGCGGGGCTCCCCTGGTTGCTGGCCAGACGAGCGGCCCTGGGGCGCCTGCGCGACCTCTTCGGCATGCCCACACTCTGGCTCCAACACGCTGTGTGCTGTGAAAGGAGACCCGTCATGGGCGAGTGGACCGACAAAGCCAAGGGCAAGGTCAAGGAAGTGGCCGGCACCGCGAGCGGCGACCGTGAGCTGGAGGCCGAGGGCAAGCGTGACTCCGCCAAGGGCGCCATCAAGGGGAAGGTTGAGGACGCCAAGCGCGCCATCAAGGACGCGGTCGACTCCGACAAGCCGCGCCGGGACGAGCCCTAGCCTCCCCTCCCGGCGCCTGCCGGGCGCATGCAGGTGCATTTGAATGATTCGGGCCGCGGGGGAAGCCTTCCTCGCGGCTCGTTTCATTTCAGCGTGAGGACCAGGACTCCCCGCTCCCTTCGTATCCGGTGTTGGACGGCCCTTTCGCGCCGTCGCAGGCCCGAACGAGGGGGAGTCCTCCATGCAGGTGTCGCGAAGTTCGTCGTTGAGGGGAGACGTGTGTCCGCCCGGGGCACGCGCGCCCGCCAGGAGCCGGCGTCCGCGCTGGCTCCAAGGGGTCGTGGCCGCGCTGGCGCTCTGGGGCTGCGGTGAGCCCATGCCCATGGGGGCCGAGCCGTCCGATGGGCCCGTCGCCGCGCGCACCGTCGAGGACGGCCTCACCTGCACGCCGGAGGACATCGCGACCGGTGACTGGACGTGTACCGGCGGCTTCACCTACAGCCTGGAGTGTTACGCGCAGCAGTCAACCGCGGCCTGTGGCGCGGACACCAGCCCGAAGACGTGTACGTCGTACGGCACGTGCCAGCACTCGGACTTCGGCTTCACGTTGGGCGGGCACGAGGCGGTCGTCCCACTGGGCACGCGGCCCGACGCCTCGTGCGAAAGGCACGCCCAGAACTACGTGTCGGCGAACGCGCCGTCGTCGACGTGGGGCGGCATCACCTGGCTCTGGTACATCGGCGGCAAGCCCGGTGGTGGAGAGGAGTCCGCGCGCGCGGGGGGCGGGACCCGCAAGGGCGCCACCGCGGGGGTGGGCGAGGAGTTCTGCTACATCACCTTCTACAACTACCCGGTGGTGAATACGGGCACGGGACCGCAGTGCGGCACGGTGGAGGCGCCCTGCACGGTAGCCTGCCTCAATCCGCAGACGTGCCAGGTGAATGGCGCCTGGGTCACCGACGCCGCGCAGTGCGGAACGATGACGGGGCCCTGCGGCCCTGGCAGTGGGCCGCCGCTCTACGGCACCTGCCGCGACGTCAGCCATGGCGCGGCGCCGGACGCGGAGTGCGGCGCGGGCTTCGTGGAGGGCCAGGCGCCCGCCACCGCCACCCAGGCGCAGGTGCAGGCGCAGGCAGCGGCGGAGTGGGCGGCCTCGGGGAGCCTGGGCGCGCCCGTGTATGACGCGCCCATCCTGTGCTCGGAGTGCCACAGCATCTTCTCGCTGTCCCCGCAGGAGGTGAACCGGCGCGTCTATGCGGCGGCGGCCATGGCCAACGAGCACCCGCGGCTGCACCTGCTGGCGGGCGCGGCGTACTTCCTGGCCCGCGACAACCCGGCGCTCTCCCAGGCGGAGCTGACGGCGGGGCTCAACGCCATCTCCACCGCGCTGGACGTCTACCCCTTCGACCCGGCGAAGGACGGCTCCGGCCCCCGGGTGCGGACGATGATTCGCATGCTCGCGCGGGCGGAGCCGCACCTGCCCACCACGACGGCGCCGGGCCGCGCGCTGCGGGCCCATGCGCGCGCGCTGCTGGCCAGCATGCACAATGGCCTGGACCTGAAGCGGGGGCTCGCCAACGCGCAGTCCTTCGTGGACCGCTACGGCGAGGCGGAGGCCTTCACCGAGGACACCTGGTCCCGCTTGCATGACCTGGCCCAGGGCAACGCCGCGTTGGCGGCGGCGGTGAACGGCGGGGGGATTGGCGCGGGCGTGGGCTTCCAGACCCACCACACCGCCTCGCAGATGCTCACCGCGAAGCCCCTGGGCCCCCTGGCGGCCTTCGTCCTGCCGCGCCTGGGGTCCGATGGACGTCTGTCGGTGACGCCGGAGGACGCGCGGGGCTTCGTCACGACCGCGTCCACCGTGGGGCTGTCCGCCGTGAAGCAGTACTCGGACATGCTCCATGACTTGAACACCGCCGAGCAGGCGTACCGCGCCTCCGTCGCGCTGAAGAAGCCCGCCCAGCAGGGGCAGTCCCTGGACAACGGCGGCGAGCCCGAGGCGGCGTCGGTGAGCGCGCTGGCCTCGCCGGAGGAGACGGCGCTCGCGGCGGCCATCGCGGCGGCGAAGACGCGCGGGACGTCGTTGAAGGAGACGCTCGGCGGCGTGAAGGAGGGCGTGTCGGTCGGTCTGGGGCTGGTGTCGGAAATCCTCAAGATTGACGGCCAGACGCAGCTCGCCGCGGACATCGTGCGGTTCAGCAAGGCGCTGGGCACCACCCTGGAGTCGGTGGCGAAGTACGCGGAGAGCTCCATCAAGGTCGCGGAGAAGGTCGCCGGTTTCCTCGACGCGGGCGTGAAGGGCTTCCAAATCATCAGCGCCGCCGTGTTCACCGGCCAGATTGTCGGCGCGGTCATCCAGCTCTTCTCCATCCTGCGCAAGCCGGCCGAGCCGCCCATCGAGCAGGTCATCCTCAAGGAGCTGCGCAACCTCCACCAGCTCGTCGTGGAGCTGCAGGGGCGGATGCTCAGCCGCTTCGACCGGGTGGACCGGAAGCTCAATGCCATCCACCGTGACATGCATTCCCGGTTCGCCCTGGTGGACTGGGAGCTGGGCCGGGTGAACCAGAACGTGACGGAGGTCCAGGAGTCGCTGTACGCGCTGCACGCGGGGCTGAACCGCGTGGACCAGAACATGTACGAGTACTTCGCCGACGCGAAGAACGACGCGTTCCAGCGGGCGGCGTGGAACTACCTGGGCTGGGACTCACGCCACCCCATGCCCATGCGCTACGAGGAGGAGTTCGTCCCCGCGGAGACGGAGTTCTCCATCTGGGGCGCGCTGCACGCGCATGACTCCACGGCGCTCGCGGGCATCGACGGGCGCGGCTCCAACCCGGACATCAGCCCCGCGGACGAGCTGTCCACGCACAAGCTCTCCTACAACATCAACTACCTGCGCGAGTTCCCCGTGCAGTTGGGGGCGGGGTTCTCCATGCTGGACAGCAGCCGCATCTCCAGCCCGAAGGACTGGATGGCGGGCGCGGAGGCCTACGCGCAGCTCTTCGAGGAGCAGCCCGCGCTCGGCGGGCAGATGGAGGCGACCCGCCACAACGACCTCGTCACCCAGGGCACGACGCTCGAAACGGCGCTGAAGAACATCGGCAAGCCGCTGTTCGCCGGGGTTCACACCCGCTACACGGCCGACTGGGCGTGGATGAAGACGCTCATCGAGCACGCGGAGGGCGAGTGGCGGACGGACCCCGGCCGGGGCATGTACGGCATCGACCTGTGGGGGCCTCCGGAGCAGGAGCCGGCGACGCACTTCCTGAAGCAGGGAGAGAAGCCCATTGTCCCCTGCGGTGGAGGCCAGTGGGGCGACTACAACGGCGACAACGCGGCGGATTACCTGGGCGTGGACCCGGGCCGCTGGAACCACGACGTGCTGCGCCCGCTGCTCATCGCGGCCAACATGGAGGTGGACGACGCCACCATCGACCTGTGCGGTGAGGGGAGCTGGCAGCTCTACTCGGAGGTCTTCACGGGCCTGGGCGGACTGTACGAGCGCACGTACCGGCTGGTGTCCACGGTGTACGTCCGCTACACCGCATGGGACGCCGCGACCAGCTCGGTGAAGTCCGAGCGGGTGTTCGCGCACCGCTTCACCGGAGGCCATGAGTTCGTCGCCCTGGTGCGAGGCGCCGACCGGCCCACCTACAACCCGAACAACGCGCAGAACCCCCAGGAGTGGATGGCGAAGCGGTGGGACCATGTCTCGCAGCACATCGCGTCCTACGACTACGTCATGGCCAACGACCTCCGCGCCGCCGTCCGCGCCCGGATGGTGGACGTGTTGAAGTCCCAGCAGCGCCAGTTCTACGCCTCCATCGCGGCGCGGATGAACCAGGCCGGTGACGCGTTGCAGGTCCAGGCGAAGCGGATGACGGGCACGCGCCTGGTGTGGCAGGCCTACGCTGCGCTCGCGCTGCCGCTGTCCCTGGAGCACGACGAGCACCTGCGCGGCCTGCTGTACGGCGAGGACGCCGTGCTGTCGGGTTACGACACCCTGCAGGACGTGGAGGTCACGCCGGTGATGAACGACGTGATGGACATGTACGCGCTGTTCAGCACCGCCGCCGAGCTCCCGGCCTACAACATCCTCCAGGACCTGCACCCGGCGGTGACGTCGCGCGCCGACCGGCTCAAGCTCGCCATCGACGCGTCCCTGGATGCTCAAGCCGAAGCAGGTGGCCCCGAGGCGAGCGCCTGGGTGGAGCCGACGCTGCTTCGCTTGCGGCTCAGCGTCCCGCAGTGACGCGCACGCGGTGAGCTGACGTGAGGTGGCGCGGGCCGCGGGGGACGTTCCTCCGCGGCCCGTGCCGTTGCTACCGCTTCGCCACCGGCGGGCACGCGACCTCGAGGAACGTCGTCGTCTTCCCGCTCAGCATGACCCACAGGCAGCGCAGCACGCAGCCCGTCCCGAACTCCCGGTAGATGAGCCCCAGGTTGGCGACCACCTCTCGTCCGGTGATGACCCCGCGCATTGGCACTTCCCCCTTCTTCAGCGTTCCGCCCGCCACCGACCCCGCCCGGCGCTGCCCGCCCGGACCCTTCTGCAAAGCAGCGGCCGTGCTCCGCTTGGACCTTCTGTCGGGCTTCGGACGTGCCAAGCAGGCCAAGCCTCGTGGAGGACGCCTGCCCTCCCTTCTTCTCGGCGGGTACGGCCCCCGGGTTGCTGGAGATTTTTCAGGGAGCCGCCTGGGCGGAGTGGACCTGTTCCGGAGGCTTGCCCGGTCGCGGACTTTGCGACACGCCGAGCCCGGTGGCGCCTGGCGCGCGGCGCCTGAATCTTCAGGGTGTGAAGGTGAGTCTTCGGGTGGAAGGGAAGGAGGGATGGAGATGAGGTCGTCACAGCTTTCGAGGACAGCAGTGCCGCTGCTCCCTCCAGGGCTCGCCCGAGGGCAGCGGGGCGTGTCGCGCCTGGTGGTGGGGACGGATTTCTCGCTGCGCTCCGAGTTCGCGCTGGCGCGCGCGCTGCGCCTCCCGCTGGCGCACGGGAGCGTCTTCTGCGTGCTGCACGTGGCCCCCGCCCTGGACGGGCAGCAGGGGCCCGGTGGGACGCTGTCGGGGGAGCGCTGCCTGCGCAAGGCGGTGACCGCCGTGTGCAGGCGGCTGCGCAACCGCGTGGACATCGACGTGCGCGAGGAGCTGGGGCGGGGAGCCCCGGTAGAGGTGGCGTCCGAGGTGGCGCGGACGTCGGGCGCGGAGCTGGTGGTGCTGGGGCGTCCGCACGTGACGTACCCGGCGCGTGCGCTGGCCGAGGATTCGACGGTGCGGCACATGGTGCGCTGGCTGGGCGTCTCCGTGCTGGTGGTGGTGCCGCACCCGGGCCGGCCCTACGGCAGGCCGCTGGTGGCGGTGGACTTCTCGCGCGAGTCGCGCAGGGCGCTGGAGCTGACCTTGCGCCTGTGCCCGGCGCCCGCGCTGGTGGACGTGCTGCACGTGGTGGACACGGAAGCGCAGGAGGCGGAGCTGCGCCGCGCCCACGCGCCGGCCGAGCGGTGGCTGCTGCTGCGGCAGGAGCGGGAGCATCAGGCGCGAGTGGCGCTTGGCCGCTTCCTCGCGCCCTACCGGGAGGCGGGCCGCGAGCTGGAGGTGCGGGTGCGCTGCGGTGAGCCGGCCGAGGAGGGCATCCTGGCGGAGGCGCTGGAGCGGGGCTCGGACCTGCTGGCGCTGGCCATGTCCGCCCAGGAGGCGCGTACGCCGCTGACGGAGCAGGTGCTGGCGCGCGCGAGCTGCGACGTGTTGGTGTCGCGTCACCTTCCGTCCGCATCCTGAAGCAGGCGGGCGCGCTCCGCGTTATGAACGCGGACCGTGTCTCCTCGTCCTACAACAGCCCCTGCCGCCCCGGTGTCGCTCAAGGCCCGCTTCCAGAACGCGGGCAGTCTCTTCAAGCAGCTGCCGGGGACCTTCCGGCTCTTCTGGCAGGCCAGCCCGCGCGGCGCGGTGGTGCTGGGCGCGTTGACGCTGGTGGCGGCGCTGCTGCCGGCGGCCATCGCCTGGGTGGGCAAGCTCATCGTGGACTCGGTGGTGGCGGCGGCGCAGGGCTCGGTGGAGGCCCGCTCGCGGGTGTACGGGCTGGTGGGGTTGGAGTTCGGGTTGATGTTGGGCTCGGCGGTGGTGGAGCGTGGGCTGACGCTGACGCGCGAGCTGCTTCGCGCCAACCTGGGGAACCTGCTCAACGAGCGCATCCTCCAGAAGGCGCTGGCGTTGGAGCTGCAGCACTTCGAGGACTCGGCCACCTACGACAAGATGCAGAACGCGCGGCGCGAGGCGAACAGCCGGCCGCTGTCGCTGGTGACGCAGGCGTTCTCCATTGTCCGCAACGCCATCACCCTGGGCACCTTCGCCGCGTTGTTGGTGGCGCTGTCGCCGTGGAGCGTGGTGGTGCTGGTGGCCGCGTCGGTGCCGGCCTTCATCGCCGAGGCGCGGCTGGCCATGGCGGGCTTCCGGCTCTATTCGTGGCGCGCGCCCGAGGGACGCAAGCTGAACTACCTGGAGTGGATTCTCACGCGGGACAGCCACGTGAAGGAGGTGAAGCTCTTCGGGTTGGGGCCGCTGGTGCTGGGGCGCTACCGCACGCTCTTCCAGAAGTTCTTCGCGGAGGACCGGGCGCTGGCCTTCCGGCGGATGGCCTGGGGCCTGGGGCTGGGCGTGTTCTCACTGGGGGCCTTCTATGGCTGCTACCTGTTGGTGGCGGGCCGCGCGGCGAGCGGGAGCATCAGCGTGGGCGACATGGTGCTGTACCTGAGCGTGTTCCGTCAGGGGCAGGCGGCGTTCCAGGGCATCCTGACCAGCGTGGGCTCGATGTACGAGGACGCGCTCTTCATGAGCAACCTGTTCGCGTACCTGGACATCCCCACGGGCGGCGAGGCGACGCGGGTGCTGCCGCCCCTGTCGCCGCCGCGAGGACAGGACAGTGCCATCGAGTTGCGTGACGTGTCCTTCCGCTATCCGGGGAAGGAGGCGTGGGCGCTGAGGAACGTGTCGCTGACGCTGAAGCCGGGACAGAAGCTGGCGCTGGTGGGAGAGAACGGGGCGGGGAAGAGCACGTTGGTGAAGTTGCTCCTGCGCCTGTACGAGCCGGTGGATGGCGACATCTTCTATGGCGGCGTCAACCTGAAGGACATGGACGTGGAGGACCTGCGCAGCCGCTTCGGGGCGGTGTTCCAGGACTTCGTGCGCTACCAGTTCAACGTGGCGGAGAACATTGGCCTGGGGCATGTGCCGGCGCTGGAGGACCGGAGCCGCATCGAGAAGGCGGCCGAGGAGGGCGGGGCCAGCGGGGTGATTACGGCGCTGCCGCAGCAGTTCGACACGATGCTGGGCGGCTGGTTCGAGAAGGGACAGGAGCTGTCGGCGGGGCAGTGGCAGAAGCTGGCGGTGGCGCGGGCCTTCATGCGCGACGACGCGGAGGTGCTGATTCTGGACGAGCCCACGGCCAGCATCGACGCGGAGGCGGAGCACGCGCTGTTCGAGCGCTTCCAGGCGCTGGCGGCGGACCGCATCGCGATTGTGATTTCGCACCGCTTCTCCACGGTGCGCATGGCGGACCAGATTGCCGTGCTCCACAACGGGCAGGTGGACGAGCTGGGAAGCCACGACGAGCTGATGGCGAAGGACGGCCGCTACGCGCACTTGTTCCGGCTGCAGGCGCGCGGGTATCGGGACTGAGCAGGCAGCGGTCATGCCACGGCTTGGCGCGTGAGAATTCTCGGACCGTGAATGTCCCCGCGGCCCGTGAATTTCGCGCGCGCATGTCACTGACCCATGGCAGGTTCTCTCGCCATGTCGCGTGCTCAGGCTCCGAAGAAGGTTGATGTCGCTGCGTTGATGAAGAAGGCGGACACGCTGCTGGACGAGGTGCCGCCGCAGCTGGACCGGGCGATTCCGTTGCTGCGCGAAGTCGTGGCGACGGAGCCCGGGCATCTGCTGGGACTCCACTCCCTGAGCTGGTGTCTGGACCCGACGCGCCGCCTGGAGCCGCACCGCTGGGAGCGGGAGCTGAAGGCCGAGCACTGGCGGCTTCGCGACCGCATCCTCGAGCTGACGCGAGGCACGAAGCCCGGCGGCGCGCTGACGCTCGCGCATCGCGCGCGCTCGCTGGCCCTGAGTCAGTGGGCGGAGGACCTGGTGCGGCGCAAGCCGACCGTGGCGCAGCTCGACGAGGTGGAGGCCGCGCTGGATGAGGCCGACAGCATGCGGCCACTCCCGGACCATCAACGTGGCCGTCGTGGACTTGAAGCCTGGCGTGCGCTGACGCAAGGCAAGAAGGAGCAGGGCTACCGCGAGCTGCTCGCCAAGGTGGAGGAGGTCCCCGGCATGTGCGCCCAGGGCGTGACGGGGGACGACGACCCGCTCAACTTCCAGGGCCTGGAGGGCGCATTCTCCGATGAGGGCTTCCACGCGTGGCTGCGGAAGCAGAAGCCCGCGGCGCGCCCCAAGGGAAAGCAGGCCAAGGACCTGGATGCCGGGCTCCTGCTCGCGGCGGGGTTGGACGCGAAGCCGTTCTTCGGTCCCGGCTTCGAAGGAAACAGCCGCACGGGCCGGGTGCTGGCCCTGGTCGCGCTGGGGGCGGACGTGGAGGTGAAGGACTCCAGCAAGCACAGCGTGCTCCACCTGGCCGCGATGGTGGATGACGCGGCGCTGGTGAAGGAGCTGCTCCGCCTGGGCGTCGCCGCCGATGTCGTCGATTCGAAGAAGTCCACGCCGCTGCACGTCGCGGCCGAGTATGGCGGCGTGTCCTGCATCGCCCCGCTGGCGAAGGGGGGCGTGCCCGTGGATGCGCTCGATGCGTCAGGGCGGACGGCGCTCTTCGAAGCGCGTCAGGCCGACGTGGCTCAGGCGCTCATCGAGGCGGGAGCGAACCCCAACGCGGGCAAGGGCTGGACGCCGCTGCATCAGCACGCACGCTTCAAGGAGCGAGGCCCCGTCATCGAGGTCCTGCTCAAGGCGGGGGCGGAGGTCTCGCTGAAGAATGGCAGCGGCCAGACGCCCGTGCAGGAGGCGCTGGAGCACCAGAACGCGTCCCTCGCCCAGCTCATGGGGGCCAAGGCTTCCCCGGGCAAGGCCGGCGCGTTGGACGTGCAGCCGCTGCTGGAGGCGCTGAAGCGTCAGCGCAAGGCGCTGCTCAAGGCCTGGTACTTCGAGGACAAGGACGTGGACGGCGTCGACCAGGTCCTGCAGGGGCTCGCGCTGCAAGGTGCCACGTCCTGGGACCAGCTCGCGGCCTCGCTCCAGGGCGGGCTCCCGTGGACGGCCATGGCGGTGGTGCAGCTCGCGCGGGACGTGCTTCCGGCCGAGGAGAAGACGCCTCGCCTGTCCAAGCTGCCGCGCTTCGTGCGAGGGGACCTCGTGGTGAAGGGCGACGTGCACGTCGATGGGCCGCTGCTCGTGACGGGAGACCTCACGGTGGAAGGCGTGGTGCGCAACGCGGGGATGGAAGGGATGCTCGTGGTGGGCGGCACGCTGCGCGCCACCGGTGTGGACACGGACGGCGAGGTCGTCGTGGGCAAGGACCTGGAGGCGCGGGTGGTGTGGGGCCACGGCAACGACGCCTCGCTCCGGGTCGGCGGCGTGCTGAAGGCGGACGTGGTCATCGCGGACGACCACGACATCCAGGCCAAGGTGAAGGCGAAGCACCACTACGAGAACGGCGAGTTCGACGCCTCGGACGCGGCGCTCAAGAAGCTCTTTGTCGCCAAGGCCTTCGCCAGGTCGGAGCTGGACCGGGACAAGCTGTTCAATGTGCTGCGCAAGGACGGGGCCGTGCAGGTGTAGGCGGGCTCCCTCAGGCCCTGGGCAGGTGGTCCCGCACCACGCCGAGCCAGTACTCCTTGCCGTAGTACTGGCTCATCTTCCCGATGAGCTTGCCCTCACGGAACAGCAGGAACGTGGGGATGCCGAAGAGTCCGAAGCGCCTGGCCAGGTCCTCGTACTGGTACGCGTTCACCTTGACGACGCGCATGGGTGCGCCATCCAGCTCCGCCAGCAGCGCGGGCTCGGCCGCCGCGTAGATGTCGCAGTTCGGGCAGCCGTCACCCCAGAAGTCCACGACGACCAGCTCGCCCTTGGGTTCCAGGACCAGCTGGTCGAAGTTCTCCGCCGTCCCCTCGTAGCTCACGGGATGTGCCATGGCCTCCTGCCTAACGGGCTCGAGCGTCGTGTTCAATCCGCTCACGGGGCTCGCGGCTCGAAGTCCTCGCCGGCGCCGCCGCCCCGGCGCTCGTACACCGTGCCAGCGGGCAGTGGGCCGTACCAGACGGCATCCTCGGGGCTGTGGAGCAGCGGACGCGCCCCGCTCGTTGCGTTGAACACCCCCACCTCGCCCCCCTCCGAAGGCAGGATGAACGGGAGGTGCCGCGGTCCTCGGGCCACGTCGCCGCTCGCCTCCAACCGGAGGGCCGCGGCGGGCTCCAGGACGCCGGCTGGAAGTCGGTAGCGCACCGGTGCGCGCAAGTCCGAGGTGACCTCGTATGCCTCCAAGCGCAGTGGGGCGGTGCCGCGGTTGTGGAGCTCCACGAAGCCCGCGCTCCCCGAGGCGACCGCGCGGATGACCAGCGGGCCTGCTCCGTGTGCGCGCAGGGCGCTCAGGGTTTCGAGCAACCACGCGCGCCGTCCACGCACGTAGTCTCGGAGGACCTCCCGTGCGCGACGCGCGTGTGCTCCGGAGACGGACGGGTCTTCGCGCAGCTCGGGCTCCACGACCTTCCACAGCGCATCGAGGTGCGCCAGGGCCTGCTCCTCGGAGAAGGGGCCCGCGAGCGCGGCCTCCAGTTTCTCCAGCACGCGTGCTCGGAGCGCGGGACGGTCCCACACGCGCGTGGCCAGCACGCTCCAGGTGGGCCGCTGTTCCGGCCGGGTCCGCACCCGCTGGTCGAACACGTCCTGCACCGCGGCGTCATACAGCGTGAAGGCTTGCGGCGAGGCGTCGACGGGGAGCGGCGTCTCGGCGTTCTTCGTGCGCCAGTAGAGCATCCGTGCGTTGTTCAAGTCCCACGGCACGTACGTCCACCGGTCCGTCTGGGGCTCGTGAATCCAGAAGCTGCCCGAGTCTTCGACGAGGCTGTTGGAGATGAGCGCATCCGCCACCAGGTTGCCGAGGTACGCCTCCACATCCACATGCCGCTCCAGCATGGCGTCGAAGGTGGCGTCGTCACCCCGGTTCACCCATGCCAGGAGCGTGTCGAGCGCCTCGCGGTCCGGTGCGTCGTTGGGGATGCGCTTCTCGAAGTCGCCCTGGTGGGGGCCGGGCTCCAGCGTCAGCTCACAGTTGCGATGGCCACAGCGATAGATGGCCGCGCCCCGTTCGTGTCCGTGGTGCCTCAGCCAGTCCTTTCCGACGTGCTCCATGTCCAGGTAGAGCCCCTGGTGTTCGCCATTCACGCTCACGCGGGCGTAGCGCGCGCTGGGCACGGGCAGCCCCATCGCGGTGTACAGGTCCACCGCGAACTTCTCCGTCAGCTTCCCGCCGTCGAACCAGCTCGCGAGCAGATGGAAGTGGTCGCGGTCCTCCAGCGCCTGACCGGAGTCCAGTTCGATTTTGTAGCTCTTCTGCGGCAGCTCCCGCGTGCTGGCGCCTCGGAAGCGAAGCTGCCCCGTCGCGCGCACGCCTCCCAGGGTCACCGCGCAGGGCACGGTGTCGTCCGACGACGGGTCCGCCTCCAGCTTCGCGAGGTCTTCCGGCGCCACGTCCAGGGCGAAGGTGGGGACGTCCTGCTGAACCTGGGGATATGCGCCCCGAGGTGTCGAAGGGGCTCCATCCTGGAGCGGAGTCTCCCGTCGTGGCCCACCGCCTGGACCACAGGCGGCCAGTCCGACCCAACATGCCACCCACCATCCCGCTCCGCGTCCCATTCGTCGTCCTCCCAGCCTGCTACGTCTCGGGAGCCGCCAGCGCGGTGCTCCCGGCACGGTCTGGCGGAGGCTAAGCACGGTCGGAAATTCCGCTCGCGTGGCCGGGCGACGCACCCCATTGCGCGCTCTGGCCGGGCCCTGGGCGGCCAGGCGAGTGGGTTGTTGCCGCGATGGGACGCTCTCCTCGGCGGAGGATGGATCAGCGGAACGCCTGGACCGTCCCGAAGCGCGGGCGGCTGGAGCAGGCTCCAGGGGCATCACCTTCGCGCGTGCGCCCTGTTTTTCCGGAGGAGGGGATGGGTTGGACCGTGGGGGCGGGTTTTCAAGGTATGCCTGCGCGCGGTGGTGGCCGCCATGTCAGCCGGAGCGAACTGGATCAGCTCTGGCGCGGTGTCATCAAAAGCCAAAGCCCGCACTGCGCAGGAGCGCTCAGCCGCCGTAAGGTTGTGCGACTGGATGTCGTGGAGGGGTCATGCACGAGTGGTTGGAGGCACTTCGCAAGTCGGTAAAGGCATCGTCAGCTGGCGTCTCTCCGGAGGAGATTCGCCGGGCCGAAACGGAGTGCGGCGTTCCATTCCCCGACGAGCTCACCGACCTGTATCAGGCGTTCAATGGAGGCGAGCTCAACGGTGAGGTGCTCCTCTTCCGGCTGCACGGCGCGGAGGCAGACCCGAGCGTCATGGAGAAGACCCGCCTCAAGCTGGAAGGGCTTCCCGCGGCGGGGCTGTGGCGCATCGGCTTGAAGGGGCAGCACCGGCACCTCTTCGCCTCGCGCAAGTCGGCCATGGTGGAGCAGGGCGACGGTGGCGGTCCGTTGCCGGCCTGGGTCGAGGCACTGGAGGGCGACGACTGGCTCTATGGCACCTGGGAGGGCGAGAAGCGGCAGATGCGGCTGTACCGCTCGCTGAAGGACATGCTCGACGTGCTCGTGCCCCCCGCGGAGGTGGAGAGCTTCGGTGAGCGCACCTTTGCCCGGGCGATGAATGCCGTCCTCCAGGGAGCGCTGTCCGGCGTCCAGGTCGACGAGGAGGAGGAAGCGGCGGAGGCCGGCGAGGCCCCCCCCGGTGCGGCGGCTGAGGCTGAAGCGGTCGACGAGGCGGAGCAGCTCGAGAAGGCGGAGCTGGCCGATGAAGAGGCCGCCGAGGCGGAAGAGACGGAGGTTCGCGAACTCGCGTACGAGTACGACGACGTCCGCTCATCTTCCCGGCACGAGGACGGAGCCGGCCCGAGAAAGGCGCGCGCGCAGGCCCAGCAGATACCGCTCGCCATCGGTGGAGCTGGCGTGCTGTTCCCGAAGAGCGCGTCGAGCAAGGTGCAGGGGGTGAAGAAGGCCGCCGGGGAGCCGGCTTCCGCGAAGACGCGCCCCTCGAAGAAGGCCGCGACGGGAGTGGCCTCGGCGGACCTCCCTGCTGGAACGGGTGAGGCCGCTGCGGGACCGGAGGCTGCGCCCAAGAAGGTCGCGACGAAGAAGTCCGGTACGGCGAAGGCAGCCCAGCAGGCCGCAACGAAGAAGCCGGCCACCTCGAAGTCGGCGACGAAGGCCCCTGTGCAGAAGGGCGCGGCGAAGAAGTCCGCTACCTCGAAGGTCCCTGCCCAGAAGGTCGCAGCGAAGAAGACCGCTACCTCGAAGGCCGCGAAGAAGACCGCTGTGCAGAAGGGCGCGGCGAAGAAGGCCGTCACCGCAAAGGCCCCTGTCCAGAAGGGCGCGGCGAAGAAGGGCCCCGCTCAAAAGGGCGGTGCGAAGCGGGTCGGTGCCCCGACGGGCGCAGCCAAGAAGGCGGCTGCTCAGAAGGGCGCGGCCAAGAAGGCGGCTGCTCACAAGAGCGCGGCCAAGAAGTCCTCCGTGAAGAAGGCCGCTGCTCAGAGGGCCGGGGCGAAGAAGCCCCCCGCCTCGAAGAAGCCCCCCGCCTCGAAGAAGGGCTCAGCCAGGAAGCAAGCGGCGAAGAAGTCCGCTCGCGGCCGGTAGTCACGGGCTCGGAGGCAAGGCGCGCTTGAGCGCCTTGCCTCGACGTCGCCTCACCGCACGTCTTATCCCTGCGGCAGCTTGTCGAAGTCGATGGGGCGGATGCGGTAGCCCGGCTGCGCCGTCAGCTCCAGCGGCTCCTCCTCCTCGTCACCCCGGCGGAACTCATGAATCTCGTCCGGGAGGATGTCGCGGAACTCCGGCTCCTCCTCCAGCGGTGGGGTCGCCGCCAGGTCCTGGTCGGAGATGTTGATTTCATCCTCACCGGTGTCCGGGTTCATGTGACGCCGAGAGGTGGACTCGCCCACGTCGTCTGACCCCAGCTTCTTGAATCGCATGGCCTCTCCTCGGAAAGCGCGGTGAGTCGGCTGCCCTCGTCTCAAGAATGAGAACCCGCGGGGGCCGCGGCAATTCTCGCCGCCCGCCCGCCTGCCATGCCTGCCCGTGCCTCAGCGCTCCGGGAGCACGGTGCGGCCGGAGGGGTAGGCGGGCTCCACCTCCAGCATCACCATGGCCAGGGCCAGCACGCGCGACAGTGTCTCACGCACCTGGTAGCGCCACGGCGTCGACCGTCCTTCGTCCGCGGCCACGCCCCACGCGTCGATGCCCACCGAGTTGGCGATGAACAGCGCCCGCGTCAGGTGGAAGCGCTGGGTGACGAGCACCGCTCGCTTCGCGCCGAACACCGTGGCGGCCCGCAGGCAGCTGTCATAGGTGGACAGCCCCGCTTCGTCGCCCTGGACCGCGCTCTCGGGGACGCCGTGCTCCACCAGGTAGCGCCGCATGGCGCGCGTCTCATGGTGGAAGGGCTTCGTCTGGTCCCCGCTGACGAGCACCGTCCGCACCTTGCCCTGCTGCCACAGCGCGACGGCCGCATCCAGCCGCTGGGCGAGCACGGGAGAGGGCACCGCGCCCCGCGCCAGGCCCGCTCCGAACACCAGCGCCACGGGGGCCTGGGGCGCCTGCTCCAGGGGGACGATGCGGTCCTCGTAGCTGACCCGGACGAGATGGGAGAGGGCGAGCAGCCCCAGCCCACCCGCGGCCAGGACCGCGAGGCCTCTACGCAACCACACCCGTCTCGCACCGCCTGGCTTCATGGACCCCACGAACACCGGTAGAGGGGCCATTGTGTTCCGGGCGCCCTTCACCGGAAAGCCCAGAGCGACGCCCTTGTCTCAGGGGGACATGCCCGCCTGGGCACCTGCCGGCTTGGGCGCGTACCGCTCGATGGCCTCCAGCAACTGCCGGGGCTCCACGGGTTTCTTCAGGAATGCCGCCACGTTGTACGTGGACGCGTAGACGGCCCGGTCGCGCGGATTCATCGCCGCCATGCCCGCGGACAGGATGATGACCGGCACCTGGGCCAGTGCTTCACTCGCCTTGCGGGTCGTCAACACCCGGTGGCCGTCCAAGATGGGCAGGGCCATGTCCAGCACCATGAGGGCGGGGCGGGGAGGTTGGGCCAGCTGCTCCAGGGCCTCCCGGCCGTTGCGCGCCACCCGCACCGTGTGGCCGTGCATCTCCAGGTAGTCCTGCAGGGCCTCACAGATGTCGACGTCGTCTTCGACGATGAGCAGCGGACCGGATGACGTTTGAGCCACCATGCCCGCAAGGTAAGTCCGTGTACGACTGCGGGGAGGGGCTGTCAGGGAGGCTCGGCCGCCTGCCGTGTCCGGTGGGGCGGGCGATCGTCTGCCCGGCGGCGGCAGGCATCCGTTGACCGGCTCCCGCCCCGCCTATATAGGGGGCCCCGTCTTACCCTGCCCCGCCTTCCTTCTGGACAAAGCGGGTCGAACGCCCCACAGGAGCTCCCCGGTCCATGGCGTCCCTTCGCGACATTCGCAAGCGCATCCGCTCGGTGAAGAACACGCGTCAAATCACCAAGGCGATGAAGATGGTCTCCGCCGCGAAGCTCCGCAAGGCGCAGGACGGCATCCTGGCGGCGCGTCCCTACGCGACGATGCTGGACCAGATCATCGCGGACCTGTCCGCCCGCGCCGGGGCCGAGAGCCTCAGCCACCCGCTGCTCACGGCCCGCCCGGTGAAGCGCGTGGAGCTGGTGCTCCTCACGTCGGACCGTGGCCTCGCCGGCGGCTTCAACTCCAACGTCATCCGCCGCGCCAACCGGTTCCTCTACGAGAACACGAACCTGGAGAGCATCCGCCTCTCCACCGTGGGTCGGAAGGGCAACGACTTCTTCCGCAACCGCGGCCAGAACATCCGCAAGGACTTCGGCGGCCTGTACCAGCGCCTGAACTACCGCGCCGCCGCGGATGTGGCCGAGGAGCTGGTGGCCAGCTACATCAACGGCGAGGTGGACGCGGTCCACATCGTCTACAACGAGTTCGTCTCCGCCATCGCCCAGACGGTGAAGGTCGCTCAGTTGCTGCCGCTGCAGACGCTGGGCACGCCGGGCCAGGCCCCGACGGAGGGCTCCACCGCGCTGGTGGACTTCAAGTACGAGCCGGACCGCCAGGCCGTGCTGGACCGCCTGGTGCCCCAGGCCGTCAACATCAAGCTCTACCGCGCCCTGCTGGAGAGCGTGGCCAGTGAGCATGGCGCCCGCATGAGCGCCATGGAGAACGCCACCTCCAACGCGACCGACATGATTGGCAGCCTGACGCTCACCTACAACCGCACGCGTCAGGCGGTCATCACCAAGGAGCTGATGGAGATCGTCTCCGGCGCCGAGGCCCTGAAGTAGAACCTTCGCGCCGCCGCGCCCCCGTCTCCTGGGCCCGCCCCGTCTATCGGGGTGGGCCCTTCGTGTTTAAGGCCCTGGCCGAGCGCGCGAGTCCGCGCTCGAGGAGGGGGTACATGAGGCAGCGGCTGTGGTTGTTCCTGGGGCTGGTGTGCTGCGTCACGGGGTGTGGCTTTGAAACCGTCTCCAGCGGGTATGGAGGCATCGGCTTCGACTCGTTCGGCAGCGGCACGCAGCGTGAGCCGTATGGCGAAGGGTTCCACCTCCTGCGGCCGGGCAAGTCGCTCATCGTCTACGACTTGCGCGTGCAGGAGATGAAGGACGGGCTGAGCGTCCTGTCCAACAACGGCCTGGACCTCAAGGTGGACGCCAGCGTGCGCTACCGGGTGGACCCCGCGAAGCTCTTCGAGCTGCACACCCAGACGGGGCCCAAGTACGCCGACATCCTGATCGCCCCGGTGGTCCGCTCGGAGGCGCGCAAGGTGTTCGGCCGCTACGCGCCGGAGGAGATCTACTCCTCGAAGCGCGAGCAGATTGAGCAGGAGATTTTCGAGGAGGTGATGCGCTCGCTCGAAGGCAAGCACGTGGTGGTGGAGGCCATCCTGGTGCGGGACGTGACGCTGCCCTCGGCCATCCGCGACGCCATCGCCGACAAGCTGGCGGAGGAGCAGCGCAGCCAGAAGATGCGCTTCACCCTGGACAAGGAGCGCCAGGAGGCGGAGCGCAAGCAGATCGAAGCGGAGGGCATCGCCCGGTACCAGGACATCGTCCGCAAGGGGCTCACCGAGGAGTACCTGCGCTTCAAGGGCATCGAGGCCACGGAGCGGATTGCCCAGAGCCAGAACGCCAAGGTCGTCCTGGTCGGTAGCCCGAACAGCGGGCTGCCCCTGGTGTACCAGCCGGATGGGCGGTAAGGGGTGGCGCGCGGCCTGTGGCATGCGCTAAGCGGGACTTACCAGTCAGGTGCCCGGGAGGCTTGACCCCCGGGGGGGGCCCCGGTAAAGGGGGCCCGCCCTCACAGCCGGGCCGAAATTTCAAGGGTGGCGGCGCCCGTCCGCTCCCCGTGCGAGGCAGACGATTCCATGAGCGCTCAAGTTCCGACGGCAGGCAGAATCATCCAGGTCCTCGGCCCCGTGGTCGACGTCGAGTTCCCGCCCGGCGGTCTCCCCGAGGTCTACACGGCCCTCAAGGTCACCAACGCGAACCTGAGCGCCGACGCGGACAACCTCACCCTTGAGGTCGCGCAGCACCTGGGCGAGAACACCGTCCGCACCATCGCCATGGACTCCACGGAGGGCCTGGCGCGCGGCGTGGCCGTGAGGAACACGGGCGCCCCCATCCAGGTGCCGGTGGGCAAGGCCACCCTGGGCCGCATCCTGAACGTCACCGGCGACCCGGTGGACGAGATGGGCCCCGTGAAGGCGCAGGAGTACTGGTCCATCCACCGCGCGCCTCCGCCCTTCACGGAGCAGGACGTGCGCGTGCAGATGTTCGAGACGGGCATCAAGGTCATCGACCTGCTCGCCCCGTACACCCGCGGCGGCAAGATTGGCCTCTTCGGCGGCGCCGGCGTGGGCAAGACGGTGCTCCTGCAGGAGCTCATCCGCAACGTGGCCGTGGAGCGCGGCGGCTTCTCGGTGTTCGCCGGCGTCGGTGAGCGCACCCGCGAGGGCAACGACCTCTACCACGAGATGCAGGACACGAAGGTCATCCAGACGGACAACCTGGAGGCCAGCCAGGCCGTGCTGGTGTACGGCCAGATGAACGAGCCGCCCGGCGCCCGCGCCCGCGTGGCCCTGTCCGCGCTGACCATGGCCGAGTACTTCCGCGACGTGGAGGGCCGCGACGTGCTCCTCTTCGTGGACAACATCTTCCGCTTCACCCAGGCCGGCTCGGAAGTGTCCGCCCTCCTGGGCCGCATCCCCAGCGCCGTGGGTTACCAGCCCACGCTGGCCACGGAGATGGGCAGTCTGCAGGAGCGCATCACCTCCACCACGAAGGGCTCCATCACCTCCGTGCAGGCCATCTACGTCCCCGCCGACGACCTCACGGACCCGGCGCCCGCGACGGCCTTCGCCCACCTCGACGCGACGACGGTGCTCAACCGCTCCATCGCCGAGCTGGCCATCTTCCCCGCCGTGGACCCGCTGGACTCCACCAGCCGCATCCTGGACCCGGCCGTCATCGGCGCGGAGCACTACGGCGTGGCCCGCAAGGTCCAGGGCATCCTCCAGCGGTACAAGGAGCTGCAGGACATCATCGCCATCCTCGGCATGGACGAGCTCTCCGAGGACGACAAGCAGGTGGTGGCCCGCGCCCGGAAGATCCAGAAGTTCCTGTCGCAGCCCTTCTTCGTGGCCAAGGTCTTCACGGGCAAGGACGGCCGCTACGTGAAGCTCCAGGACACCATCCAGGGCTTCAAGGAGATCGCCGAGGGCAAGCACGACGAAATTCCCGAGGGCGCCTTCTACATGACGGGCAGCATCGACGAGGTGGTCGAGAACGCCCGGAAGATGGTGTGAGCTAAGCTGGACGCTTCTCCTCCCGCTGAGGTCACCATGCGCAGTGCAGCGCTCGCCCTGGTCCTGATGTGCCTGTCCTCCTCCGCCCTGGCGGAGGAGCGCAGGGGACGGGCCCGGGTGAGCGCCAACGGGCTCTACAGCGTCCGCATGGTGGAGGCGGCGCAGGACCAGTGCCGGCTGGAGGTGACGCAGGAGAGCGGCCCCGTCTGGACGCTGAACGAGTGTCTGGGCACGGTGGACGACCTCTACTTCGTCTCCAACGACGGCGAGCGCGTCTGGGTGGTGTGGCCGCTGGTGGAGAAGGGCAAGGCCGTGGCGGCGCCGCGGCCGAAGAAGAAGTCGAAGGCGAAGAAGCCCAAGGGGCCTCCCGCCTGGGCGCGCGTGGTGGTGGCGGCGCAGTACGGGCGGGATGGCCAGCGGCTTCAGGAGAAGCGGCTGACCGAGTGGCTCACGACGCGGCAGCTCTCCGAGGTGCGCCAGCTCACCCACCACTTCAAGTGGCTGGAGGGCACGCTCGGCATCCCCGGCAAGGGGCCCCGGCTGACGGACGCCGGGGTGGTGGAGTTGGAGCCGGTGGGTGGAACCACCCGCCAGCTCACGTTCTGATTCGGTTGTGCGAGGAGCCTCATGGCCAAGCTGACTGTGGAGATTGTCACCCCCGAGAAGCGCATCCTGTCGGTGCAGGCCGACGAGGCGATTGTTCCTGGCGGCCGGGGCCTGTTCGGCGTGCGCCCGGGGCACACCCCGTTCCTGTCGCTGATGGAGCCGGGCGCGCTGACGCTGATTGAGGGTGGCCGGCGCGAGTCCTACTTCGTCGCGGGCGGCTTCGTGGAGGTGGGCAACGACAAGGTGCTGGTGCTCGCCGACGCGGCCGAGCCCGTCACGGGCATCGACGTGGACGGCGCCCGCCGCCGCATGACCGAGGCGCAGGAGCGCATGAAGGGCATGTCCTCCGAGGACGCGCGCTTCGAGCTGGAGCAGGCCACGGTGCGCCGTGAGGCCGCCCGTATCGGCGCCGCCAACACCGCGCGCGCGTAGGCTGCTCCCGCGGTTCACCGTCCAGGAGCGCCCCGCGCTCCTGGCGGCTCTGGCGTGACACCCGGGCTCCCCTCGCGCGGAGCCGGTGTCCGCTGCTGTCTTCCGTGACGGTGCCCCGCTGGGGTGGCGCCTCCGGAGCAGGCCCCCGTCAGCGGCGGTCCTCGGTCGCAGTAGCTCCACTGACAGTGATGCTTCCATTTGACGGTGCGGGCTTTAAGGTGCATTTAGGATGCATCTTAACGCCCATGCCGGGCGAGAGGAGCGACACCATGAGCGTTGCGGCGGAGAAGAGTGTCTACGAGCAGCTGGGGGGAGAGCCGGCGATGGCGGCGGCGGTGGAGGTCTTCTACCGGAAGGTGCTGGCGGACGAGCACATCAGCCACTTCTTCGAGGACGTGGACATGGAGCGCCAGGCCGCCAAGCAGAAGGCGTTCCTGACGATGGTGACGGGCGGGCCGGTCCACTACTCGGGCAGGGACATGCGCGCGGGCCACGCGCCCCTGGTGAAGCGGGGGCTGAACGACTCGCACTTCGACGCGGTGGCGGGCCACCTGAAGGCGACGCTGGAGGAGCTGGGCGTGGCCGCGCCGCTGGTGGCGAAGGTGCTGGCCATCGCGGAGAGCGCCCGCGCGGACGTCCTGGGCCGCTGACCGGAGGAGCACGCCATGGCCAAGGTAAAGCACGAGTCCGACTGGTATCCGCTGGAGTCAGGAGAGAGTGTGCTGGACGCGCTGCTGCGCCAGGGCGTGTCCATTCCGAATGCGTGCCGCGCGGGGGCCTGCCAGTCCTGCCTGATGCGGGCCGTGGCGGGGACGGTTCCAGAGGCCGCGCAGGTGGGGCTGAAGGACACGCTCCGGGCACAGGGCTACTTCCTCGCCTGTGCCTGCCGGCCTCCGGAGGGCACGCTGCTGGAAGTCACAGGCGCGGAGGCGCTGCGCCTCCCCGCGCGCATCCAGGCGCTGTCGTGGCTGTCCACCAGCGTCCTTCGCGTGCGGCTGGTGACGGACAGCCCGCTGGCGTACCACGCGGGGCAATACCTCTCCCTGATGCGCGAGGACGGGCTGACACGCAGCTATTCGCTGGCCAGCCTGCCGCATGAAGACACCCTGGAGCTCCATGTGCGGCTCCAGCCCGGCGGGGCGATGAGCGGCTGGCTGGCGCGTGACGCACGGCCGGGAGACAGGCTCCAGGTGCAGGGCCCGGCGGGGAGCTGCTTCTATGTGCCCGGCCGGCCCGAGCAGCCCTTGCTGCTGGCGGGCACGGGCACGGGGCTGGCGCCGCTGTACGGCATCGTCCGCGACGCGCTGGCGGCGGGCCACTCGGGGCCCATCTTTCTCTTCCACGGCGCTCGGACGCCCGAGGGGCTCTACCTCACCTCCGAGCTGCGGGCGCTGGCCGAGCAGCATCCTGGGTTCCGCTACCGTCCGGGCGTGCTGGAGGGCGGCACCCGGGACATCGCCGAGGGTGCGCTCGATGCGCTCATCCGCGCCGACTGCCCCAAGCCGCTGGGCTGGCGCGCATGGCTCTGCGGAGACGGGCCATTGGTGCTATCCCTTCGCAAGAAGCTGTTCCTGGCCGGGCTCTCGCTGAAAGACCTCCACACGGATGCCTTCCTGCCGAGCGCTCCCCAGGGCCAGCGTACTTCCGACGCCGGAGCCCGCTGACGTGCACCTCACCCTCCATGCCGACTACTCGCTGCGGGTGCTGCTCTACCTGGCCACGCGCACCGGGCGGCCCGTCTCCACGCAGGAGATGGCGGATGCGTACGGCATCTCCAAGCACCACCTGGTGCGCGTGGTGCAGACGCTGGCGGGGCAGGGGGTGGTGGACGCGCGAGCGGGCCGCTCCGGCGGCGTGGTGCTGGCGCGCGCGCCAGAGGACATCCAGGTGGGGAGCGTGCTGCGCGCCGCGGAGCCGGACTTCCACCTGGTGGAGTGCTTCGACCGGGAGCGCAACGCCTGCCCCATCGCCCCCGCTTGTGGGCTCAAGGGCGTGCTGGACGAAGCGCGCGAGGCGTTCCTCGCGGTGCTGGACCGGTACACGCTGGCGGACCTGCTCCGCCGCTCGCGCCCGAACCTGCAAGACTACTTCCTCCCCGCCGCCGCGCCATGATGTCCGGCACGCTGGAGCTGTTTCATCGCATCGCGGATGCGCCTTCCGCGCAGGCCCGGCGCTACATCGTGGATTACGCGCTGGAGGACCGCGTGCGCTTTCGCAACGTGGCCTTCGACGAGGCGGAGGCGGACTGGCGCGAGCACGGCGGACACACCACGCCCTCGCTCTGGGACGGCACGCACCTGCATCAGGGCGCGCAGGCGGTGATGGCGCGCTTGCAGGCCGTCGTCAACCTGGGACGTGACGACGCGTGATGTGACGGCGCGCGTGTGCTGATACCCGCGTGCTCGTGCCACTTGCGCGTCCCTCGTGCGCCATTCCCACCGTGCGCGAAGCTTCGAGAGTTGGACACGTGTACAGGTGCGCGCATGCGTGCACCCGCCGAGGCTTGCCGCGCGTGTGTTGGTTGCGGTAGTCACCCCACCCCGCGCTGCGATCCACCAGGCGCCAGGGATGGAGCGTGGACGGTGAAGAATCCGAGCGGCGGAGTTTCGAGGACGGCTGTAGCGCGCTCGTCAAGCCCCGGCATGATTCTTCCCGCTCCGGCTCGCGCATGTTTCATGGGTTTCTCTCCTTTCTCGCTGGCCGTCCTGGCCTGAGCCTCGGTTAATCTCCACGACCCCATGCCGCTGACTCCCGCCGAGCGCCAGGACAGGTTCCATGCGGCGTTCGTGGGCCTCGCCATCGGTGATGCGCTCGGCTTTCCGCTGCGCGGCATCCCACCGGCGAGCCTCGCGCGGCTCCCCGGCCTCGCCGAGGACTTCGCGCCTCGTCCGCGCGGCAAGTTCGCCAAGGGCCAGTTCAGTGACGACACGCAGCTGCTGCTCGCGGCGGCGGAGAGCGTCATCCGCGAGGGCAAGGTGGAGGGCCGCAGCGCGGCGGCGCACCTGGCGTGGCTGTGGCAGGAGGGCATCATCCTCCAGCCGCCCAAGAGCCTGTCGGACGCGCTGCAGCGGCTGGCCAGCGGCGTGCCGTGGATGAGCGCGGGCGCGTCTTTGGGCACGCGCTGCCATTCGGTGCTCAGCCGCGCGCTGGTGGTGGGCCTGCTGGAGAGCGGCCACCGCGCGCGCCTGCCGCATGACGCCGGGGTGCTCACCATCATCACGCACAAGGACCCGGTGTGCGCGGCGGCGGCGGCCGCGTTCGCGCAGGCCGCGGCGCTGGGCATGGAAGAGGAGCCGCTGACGCCCGCGGCCTTCTGCGAGGAGCTGGCGCTGGCGGCGGCCGTGCACGACAAGGGGCTGGCCGAAGAGGTGCGCCACCTGCCGCGCCTGCTCACCTGGGACACCGCGCGCGCGCTGACGCAGCTGCGCAAGGTGGGCGTGCCCCCCAGCGAGCTGAAGGGCGTGGACGGGCTGCCGCCGCACGTGGTGCCGGTGCTGCTGACGTCGCTGTACGCCATCCTCAAGGTGCCACACGACTTCCGGGAGGCGGTGGCCCTCACGCTGCGCTGCGGCGGCGAGGCGGACGTGGCCGCCGCGCTGACGGGCGCGCTGCTGGGCGCCCACCTGGGGACGCGCGCCATCCCCGCCCGGCTGCGCAAGCAGGTGCTGTACTCCGAAAACCTGGTGGATACGGCGGACCGCCTCTTCCGCGCCCATCAGGTCCGCGAGACGCTGGCCACCGCCCTGTCGCACCGCCGCCGCCGCTGAGCGCGAGGGCTGGGCAGGCGGGCAGCCGTCGGCGTGCATTCCCCCGGGGCTTCACTGGAGGGAGCGTCCTGCCCACCTTGTGCGAAGGAGCGGGCCGCAAGGATGCCAGGCAGGCATGGGAGGCGCACGTCGTGGATCTCGAATCGGAACGCCTGGAGCGAAGTCAACTGGAGACGCTCTCCACGGCGGAGCTCATCCGGCACGCCTTGGCGGAGACGCGCCTGCTGGTGCGCGCCGAGGTGATGCACGCCAAGAAGGAGCTGCGTGAGGAGCTGAAGGCCGCGCGCACCGCGGGCATCCTCCTGGGGGCGGGCGCGGTGCTGGCGCTCACCGCGCTGGCCGTCCTCTTCGTCGCGCTGGGGCTGGCCTTGCCCATGGCCCAGGCGCTGGGCGTGCTGGTGGTGGGCGTGGTGCTGCTAGCGGTCGCCGGTGGCCTGCTCTTCCTGGGTAGCAAGCGCGTGCCCAAGAAGCCGCTGCCGCACACCCAGGAGCGCTTGAAGACGGACTACCAGCTCACGCGGGAGACGCTGCAATGAATGGCAACGGCCGCGACGCAGGCGGGCCCTCGGCAATCGAGCGGCACGAGGACCACCACATCACCCGGGGCATGGGGGGCCGCAAGCAGGTGGAGGAGACCGCGGACCGCATCCGCGACGAGCTGATGCTCACGCTGGCGGAGTTGGACCGGCGACGCGAGCGCGCGCTCGACGTGCGCTACCACGCGCGGCAACACCGCACGGAGTTGATGACCGCGGGCGCCGCGCTGCTGACGGTGGTGGGCCTGGGGGTGGGGTACGCCATCTACCGCGCGAGGCACCGCGACGAGATTCTGCGCCGCAAGCGCCGCAAGGCCCTGTCGCGCGCCTGGGAGCATCCGGACCGTGTGGCCTCCAGCGCGGAGCAGCGTCCGCTGGGCGCGGAGCTGGGGCGAAAGCTCGTTCTCATCTTCGCCAGTGCGCTCGCCACCGCTGTCGCACGAAACGCCGTGGTGACGTTGGTTCCCGCGCGCCGCGTCCCCGCTTCTGCTCAGGGGGCTGATAAGAACTCATAATTGCGACAAAATCAGACATAAACCATTCTGATGCCCATGACGGACCTGCTCTATGCGCGGGCTCAAATGGGCATGTCGCTCGCGTTCCACATCATCTTCGCGGCGGCGGGGGTCGCGCTCCCCGTCCTCATGGTGCTCAGTGACTGGAAGGGCCGGCGCACCGGGGACGCGGACTACCAGAAGCTGAGTCAGAAGCTGGCGAAGGGGACGGCCATCCTCTTCGCGGTGGGCGCGGTGAGTGGCACGGTGCTGTCCTTCGAGCTGGGCCTGCTGTGGCCGGAGTTCATGGGGCAGTACGGCGAGGTGATTGGGCTGCCCTTCAGCCTGGAGGGCGTCGCCTTCTTCACCGAGGCCATCTTCCTGGGCATCTATCTGTACGGGCGGGAGCGGGTGTCGCCAGGGATGCACCTGTTCTCCGGCGTCATGGTGGCGGTGAGCGGCGCGGCCAGCGCCTTCTTCGTCACGCTGGTGAACACGTTCATGAACCACCCGTCGGGCTTCACGCCGTCGGCGTCGGGGCCCATGGACGTGCAGCCGCTGGTGGCCATGTTCAGCCCGGGCTGGCAGTACCAGACGGCGCACGTGCTGCTCTCCTGCTACCAGGCGAGCGCCTTCGCCATGGCGGGCATCCACGCCTTCGTGCTGCTGCGCTACCCGGGCGCGGCCTTCCACCGCAAGGCCCTGTCGGTGGCGCTGCCGCTGGCGTGTGTCACCGCGCTGCTCCAGCCCGTGGTGGGGGACCTGTCCGCGAAGCACGTGGCGAAGGCGCAGCCGGTGAAGCTGGCCGCCATGGAGGGGCAGTTCGAAACGGAGCGCGGCGCGCCGCTGCGGCTGGGTGGGCTCCCCAACATGGAGACGGGCGAGGTGCCCTACGCGGTGGACATCCCCAAGGGCCTGTCGATTCTCGCCTTCGCGGACCCGGACGCGGAGGTGAAGGGCCTCAACGCCTTCCCGCGCGACGAGTGGCCGCCGGTGGCGAAGGTCCACGTGGCCTTCCAGGTCATGGTGGGCACCGGGAGCGCCATGGCGCTGCTGGCGCTGGTGACGCTGGGCTGGCGGTGGCGGAAGAAGGCGTGGCCTCACGGGTGGAGGCTGATGTGGGCGTGGCTGTTGTCGGGGCCGCTGGGCGTGGTGGCCATGGAGGCGGGATGGCTCGTCACGGAGTGGGGCCGACAGCCGTGGATTCTTCGCGGCGTCATGCGCACGGCGGACGCGGTGACGCCGGTGCCACACCTGGCCGCGCCCTTCTGGACCTTCACCGCCGTGTACCTGTTCCTGGGGGTGACGGTGGTGCTCCTGCTGGTGCGGCAGGTGGCGGGCACGCTGCCCTCGCGGGACAGCGGTCCGCTGGGAGGTGAGGCCCATGTCCACTGACGCGTTGCTGGGTTTCGCGGTGGCCGGGACCTTCGTCCTCTACGCGCTCTTCGGTGGGGCGGACTTCGGCGGAGGTGTGTGGGACCTGTTGGCCTCGGGGCCGCGCAAGGCGGAGCAGCGCGCGCTCATCGCCCGCGCCATTGGCCCGGTGTGGGAGGTGAATCACATCTGGCTCATCGTGGGCATGGTGCTGCTGTTCGCCGGCTTCCCACGCGCCTTCGCGGTGCTGAGCGTGGCGCTGCACGTGCCGCTGACGTTGCTGCTCCTGGGCATCGTCTTCCGGGGCGCGGCCTTCACGTTCCGGACGTACGACACGCGCGGAGACATGGTGCAGCGGCAGTGGGGGCTCGTCTTCAGTGGCGCCAGCGTCATCGCGCCGGTGCTGCTGGGCCTGTGCGTGGGGGCCGTGGTGGGCGGCACCATCCGCGTGGAGGGGCGGGTGGTGGTGAGCGGCTTCTTCGCGTCGTGGCTCACGCCCTTCTCGTGGTCGGTGGGTGTGCTGGCGCTGTGCCTCTTCGCCTTCCTGGCGGCGGTGTACCTCACGCACGAAGCGCCCGAGTCCGCGCTGCGCGAGGACTTCCGTCGCCGGGCGCTGGGCGCGGGCGTGGCCGTCTTCGTCGCGGCGCTGGCGGTGCTGCTGCTGGCGCGCGAGGGGGCGCCGCGCGTCTGGGAGGGGCTCTTGCGCGCGCCCTTCGCCCTGGCGCTGCATGCGGGCACGGCGGTGGCGGCGGTGGCGTCCTTCGCGCTGTTGTGGACGCGTCGCTTCCAGTGGGCCCGTGTCGCGGCGGCCGTGCAGGCGGGGCTCATCGTGCTGGGGTGGGCCGCCTCGCAGCACCCGTTCCTGGTGGTGCCGGACGTCACGCTGCACGGCGCTGCGGCGAGCCCCGGCGCGCAGCGCTTGCTGTTGGTGGCGCTGGGCGTGGGCACGGCCGTCGTGGTGCCCTCGCTGGTGCTGCTGTTCCGCGTCTTCCGGCCCGTGCCCACGCGCGGAAGGCGGAATCTTCTACACCAGCCGTAGAAGCCCGCCTTCGGCGCGGAGGTGCCCGCGAGGTGTGCGTCAGGCTTGCGTGGGCCAGACGGCCCGCGGCTCTTCGTCGTCCCTGGCGATGAGCAGGGTGGCGCCTTCGAGCAGGTCCTCGGCGTCCAGGGCCTCCAGGGCCGTGCGCACGCCCGCGTCGGCGTCCATCACCCGGCAGTAGACTCGGAGCTGCTGTTCCTGGAGCTCGCCGCCTTCGACCTCGCCATTGCCCGTCCAGCCGAGCGCGTCCGTGAGCAGCTCCTCCACGGCGACGCGCTTCTCCACGTCGTGGCCGGTGCCCTTGCCCTCGACGGTGTACTGGACGATGAGGGTCATCATCGTCGTGGCATCCGGCTCGTCATAGCCCTGGTCCACCAGGGGCCCCGCGGCCTCGGCGATGACCAGGTCCGGGTCGTCATCCGGGGGGAGGGGGAGCTGGTGGTCCTCGCCCGTCTCGCCCACGAGGCCTTGGTGCACGGTGAGTGCGCCGTCATGCACCCAGGCCTCCCAGTAGCGGAGCCGGTTGCCTTCCTTCTTGTAGAGCTTCAGCACGCTTCGAGTCTCATTCGGAGGGCCCCTGCATAGCACGGAGCACGGGGGGCTTTTCGCTCAGAAGGCACGGCCCTGGCCTCCATCCACGGGCAGCGTGGCGCCTGTGACCCAGCGTGCGCGCTCCGAGCAGAGGAAGGCCACCACGTCGGCCACCTCCTCGGGGGCCCCGAAGCGGCCCCAGGGCAGCTCGTCACGCACCAGCTTCGCCACCTTCTCCGGGTCCGCCTTCTGGCGTTTGTCCCAGCTTCCCCCGGGGAAGAGGATGGAGCCTGGGGCCACGCCGTTGACGCGGATGCGGTACTGCGCCAGGTCCACCGCCATCTCCTTGGTGAGCGCGGTGATGCCGGCCTTGGCGGTGGTGTAGGGCGCGCTGGTGGCGTACTCGCGGCCGAAGATGGAGTTGATGTGGACGATGCAGCCGCCGCCCTGCTGGCGCATGGCCTCCACGGCGCGCTGGCTGCACCACACGGCGGACAGGAGGTTCCGGTCCAGGACGGAGGTCCACTGCTCGGCGGTGGCCGAATGAAAGGCGCCCGCGCCGCCGCTGCCGCCCACGTTGTTGACCAGGATGTCCAGCCGGCCGAAGGCGCGCACCGCCGCGTCCACCGCTTCCACGGCGCCGGACTGGGCGGCCACGTCCGCTACCACGGTGGCCACGTCCGCGCCCTCGGCGCGAAGCTGCGCCGCCGTGGCCTCCAGCGCCTCCGCGCCGCGTGCGCTGAGGCACACCCGCACGCCCTCGCGGGCCAGCGCCGACGCGATGGCCCGGCCAATGCCTCGGCTGCTGCCGGTGATGAGGGCCGTCTTTCCTCTGAGCTCCAAATCCATGGGCGGGCGTTCTACTTCGCCCGCCCGCTCATGGGGACGTCATGGTGCCGGGGCGTTGAGTCCTGTGCGGAGGGACTGACGGCGCCGCGCGCTACTTCGCCTGGAAGCGCGCCTGTGCCGGCGTGGCCCCCGGGGTGCGCGTGACGCCGCGGTCCGGGTTGGCGGCCAGGTGCTGGAGCACCTTGAACACCGTCTCCACCTCGTCCGGCATGCCGATGTCCGCCGCGAGCTGCTCGGCGGTGCGGGCCTCCGCGCGGGCCTCGCGCAGGCGCGTCGTCAGCTTCCGCTGGAGCGCCAGCACCACGCCCGCGGCCTTCTTGCCCGCTTCCACGCCCGGCTGGTGGTACGCGTTGATGTGCACCAGCGTGGCGTAGAAGCCCACGGCGCGCTCATACAGCGCAATCAGCGCGCCCAGCGTGCGAGCGCTCACGTCCGGAACGGTGAGGGTGAGCGACTCGCGGTCCTTCTCGTAGAGCGCGCGCCGCGTGCCCAGCAGGAAGCCCAGCAGGTAGTCGCCGCTGGTGACGCCGGGCTCCACTTCCTGCGAGCCGCCGTCGCGGTCCTTGAGCACCTCGATGAAGGTGGCGAAGAAGTTGAGCACCCCCTCGCGAAGTTGCTGCACGTAGGCGTGCTGGTCCGTGGAGCCCTTGTTGCCGTAGACGGCGATGCCCTGGTTCACCACCTGGCCATCCAGGTCCGTCTCCTTGCCCAGCGACTCCATGACGAGCTGCTGCAGGTAGCGCGACATCAGCAGCAGCCGGTCCTTGTACGGCAGGATGACCATGTCCTTGTGGCCCCGGCCGTCACCGGCGTAGTGCCACATGAGCGCCAGCAGCGCGGCCGGGTTCTTCAGCGCGTCCCGCTCCCGCGTCGCCGCGTCCATGTCTCGAGCGCCCTTCAGCAGCGCGTCGATGTCCAGCCCCTGCAGCCGCGCGGGCAGCAGGCCCACCGCGGACGTCACCGACGTGCGCCCGCCAACCCAGTCCCACATGGGGAAGGTGCGCAGCCAGCCCTGCTTCTCCGCGTGGCGGTCCAACTCGCTGCCGGCGCCGGTGACGGCCACCGCGTGCTTGCTGAAGTCCAGGCCCCGCGCCGAGTAGCCGCGCTCGGCCTCCAGCATGCCGTTGCGCGTCTCCTTGGTGCCACCCGACTTGCTGATGACCAGGGTGAGCGTCTCCGCCATCCGCTCGCCCAGCTGCGCCAGCACGCGGTCGAAGCCGTCCGGGTCCGTGTTGTCGAAGAAGGACACCTGCATCGGGTCCTTCGCCGTGCCCAGCGCGTCCGCCACCAGCTGCGGCCCCAGCGCCGAGCCGCCAATGCCGACAATCAGCATCTGCGTGAAGCGCTGCGCCTTCTGCGGCTTCACCCGGCCCTCATGCACGTCCTTCGCGAAGGCGTGGATGGCGGCCACCGTGTCGGTGATTTCCTTCTGGAGCGCGGGCTCGGGCGCCAGCTCCGGCGCGCGCAGCCAGTAGTGGCCCACCTTGCGCTGCTCATCCGGGTTGGAGACGGCGCCCTTCTCCAGGGCCGCCATCGCGTCGAAGGCCTCCTCCACGCGGGGGCGCATCCGCTCCAGGTAGTCCGCCGGGAAGCGCATCCGCGAAACGTCGAGCGTGAAGTCCAAGGCCGGGACGACGCACAGATAACGCTGGTACCGCTCCCACAGTTCTCGCTCGG
Organism: Myxococcus sp. AM009; assembly: GCF_013372605.1. NCBI lineage: Bacteria > Pseudomonadati > Myxococcota > Myxococcia > Myxococcales > Myxococcaceae > Myxococcus > Myxococcus sp. AM009. Next base: position 51,109 of record NZ_JABXEP010000008.1, on the reverse strand, counting down.
TCATGGCTCCTCCTGGCAGTTCTCGCGTCGCGAAAAGTGCCCGGTGGCTTAGCGCCTCCGTGCGCGGGTGGGAAGCCGGACGGCGGTGTCGATGCGCGTCCATGGGGCCAATGACGGCCGGGTGCTCAACACCTCACACGGAGGGGCGGGCCGCTTCGGGCGGGGGATGGACTCCGGACGGCTGGGGCGCCTCCGGGGCGTCGGGCTTCCAGGCCGGGTTGCGGAAGACGTAGCTCAGGCGCTGCTTCAGGGAGCCGGGCTTCGCCGCGTCGCGGGTAATCGCCGCGAACTCGTGGAAGGCGATGCGCACGGGATTGAACGTCTCCAGGTTCTTCGTCAGGCCGTACACGGGCTTCTCGCCCTCCGGCTCGAACGTCCCGAAGAGCCGGTCCCAGATGATGAGGATGCCCGCGTAGTTCTTGTCCAGGTAGCGCGGGTTGGACGCATGGTGCACGCGGTGGTGCGACGGCGTGTTGAGCACCCACTCCAGCGGGCGCGGCAGCCGGCCAATGGCCTCGGTGTGAATCCAGTACTGGTAGAGCAGGCTGATGGACTGCTGCGCGACAATCATCACCGGGTGGAACCCGAGCAGCGCCAGCGGTGCCCAGAAGACGAAGCTGGTGGGCGGCGTCCACGTCTGCCGCAGCGCCGTGGAGAGGTTGTAGTGCTGGCTGGAGTGGTGCACCACGTGGGAGGCCCAGAAGAAGCGGCTCTCATGATGGACGCGGTGGAAGGCGTAGTAGCAGAGGTCGTCCGCGAAGAAGAGGAGCACCCACGCCAGCGCGCCGAAGCCCATGCGCAGCGGCGTCAGGTGGTAGAGCGCCAGGTAGCCGGCGAAGGCCACGCCCTTCCACAGGACGTTGATGGCCACGTTGCCCAGCCCCATGGAGAGGCTGGCGGCGGTGTCCTTCCAGGTGTGGCCCACCATGGGACGGCCTTCGTCCCGCAGCTTCTTCACCCAGAAGGCCTCGGCAATCACCGTGAGGGCGAACACCGGGATGGCCAGGGCGATGAGGTCGGGGATGTGTGGTGCGTCCATGGTGGGACCCTCGGTGTCGGCGAGCTCAGGAGCGGGCGCGGCGGCGAGGCCGCGCCAATGAGGGGAGGAAGGCGTTGCGCATGAAGTGGGTGAGCGCATCCAGCATGCGCCGGTGCGCCGGGTCGTCCGGCCGGGCGCTGCCTCCCACCGCGGCGCCCTGCACCGCGTCCAGCGCCAGCTCCACGATGGAGTCGAAGTCCGGGTGCGCGGAGGCCTCGGGGAACAGCTCGCGCGCCACGCGGTGCAGGTTCTCCCGGTGCGGCCCGTCCACCGCCGCCAGCGCCACGCGCAGCTCCGCGTCCGTGCGCGCCGCGACGTACAGCTCGATGGCGGCCTGTAGCTCCGGGCGCTGGAAGGCGGCCCACAACATGTCCACCGCCGCCGCGATGCGGTCCCTGCCTGACGGCCGGGCGCCCACGCCCGCCAGGTAGTCCTGGATGAGCCGAGGGAAGAGGTGCTCCACCGCCGCGGCGAGCAGCTCCTCCTTCGTATCGAAGTGGGTGAAGAGCGCGCCCTGTGACAGGCCCGCCCGCTTGGACACCTCCACCGTCGTCAGGCGGGCGTAGCCCTGCTCCACCAGCGTCTCGATGGTGGCGTCCAGCAGCTTGCGCCGCGTCGTCTCACGGCGCTCCTGCTGCGTGCGGCGGACAGGCCGGGCCGGCGCGTCCGATGGAAGGTTCTTCGCGGCCATTCGACTCGCAGGATAATGCCGAACTTAATGAGTGACCAGTCACTTTCTGTGACTGGGGGGTGAGCGCCCCTCACAGTGGCGTGTGCCACCGCCTGTCCCCGTACATGGGCCCGTCGAAAGGGAAGTGGCCGCTCGCGACGCGCGTCAGGCCCGCTTCCCCAGCGGCCGGGCGGGCAGGGGCCTGGCTGTCATGCGCGCGGCGTTCGCTCGGGACTCGGGTATGACGCTCTTCAGGAGGGTGGGCGTGCCGAGGCCCTCCGCGTCGTCCAGCAGACAGGCGCGGCGAAAATCCGCAGGGAAATACCCGCGCCCCTTGCCCCCGTTTCCGCCGCGCCCCGATATGAACCTCTCAGCCCTCCTCCTTGGTTCTCTCCTGGCTTCGGCCCCCGCGGTTCCTTCCTCTGCCCCCACGGATGTGGGTGAAATGCCTGAAGTAGGCGTTCCATTCGCCTGTGGTCGCATCCACACGGTGAGCCAGGGACATGACACGGGAAGCCACCAGCACAACGACACGCATGCATGGGATTTCCGCATGCCGGATGGCACGCCCATCGTCGCCGCGCGCGACGGCACGGTGCGCCTGTCTCGCGGTGACAGCACCAAGGGTGGCTGTGACGAGAAGTTCGCGCCCTACGCCAACTACGTCGTCATCTCCCACGGCGACGGACTGGAGACGCAGTACCTCCACTTCAGCGCGGTGGTGGTGAAGCCGGGTGACGTGGTGAAGGAAGGCCAGCTCATCGGCTTCTCCGGCTCCACGGGCTGGGCCTGCGGCGCGCACCTGCACTTCAAGGTGGCGCGTGAGAGCGGCAAGGGTTGGAACAACCCGTCCGTTCCGGCGCGCATCGCTGGCTACGGGGACCCGGTGCGCGACACCCGCGTGGCCGCGCCCATCTGCAAGGACAACGGCACGCAGTCGCTCATGGCGAGCAACGGCGGCGCGCACTCCCCGGGCCAGCCGGTGGTGTCCATGTCACCGGAGCGCCAGCAGGCCCTTCGCGGCCTCCCGCCCGGGGCGCAGCGCATCCTCGACGGCCTCTCCCAGCCTCCCGCCCAGGGCGGCCAGGGCCTCGACGAAGCGCGCCCGGCCGGTGGTCCCCGCACGGCGAGCGGCCCCAGCGAGACTCGCTGAGGCCAGCAGCGCGCCCGCTCCGGCGAGCAGCATGAAGAGGGCCCCCGCGTTGACGAAGTAGTCCAACGGCAGCAGGGGGCCTTCCACGTAGGCCCGCACCACGCGGTAGCCCACATGGCCCAGCAGGGCCAGCAGCGGCAGGTTGATGAGCGGCAGCACCAGCCAGCGCGCGGTGCGCCACCAGCCGGCCACCGCCTCCGCCACGCCGGTGGTGGCGGTGTAGCGCCAGGCGCCCGCCCGGGCCACCCGCACCTCCTCCAACAGCGTGTCCACGTCGGGGACGCCCAGCAGCGCCGGCTCCAGCCCGCTCGCGCGTGCCACGCTGCGCGCCTCCGCCAGCGCGGTGCGCGCCGCGGACTGGGCGCTGAAGTCGTCCTCGAAGGGCTCCACCACCGCGGACTCCGCGGCCCTGGCGCGTGTGTGTCCGCGCACCACGTCCACCACGGTGGAGGCCGCGGCCACCGCCAGCCCCGCGGGCAGGCTGCTCCGCCCCACCAGCGCCGCGGCGCCCAAGCCGCTGGCGCCCCAGAGGGACAGCCGCAGGCCCCAGGCCGCGGGCCCCCAGAAGCGGCCTCCCGCCTGACGCCGCACCTCCGCCGCCAGGTGGCCGTGCGCCAGCCGCAGCCGCGCGTCGAAGTCCGCGCGCAGGCCCTCCGCCGCCTTCTCCAGCCCCGAGTCCAGCGCGGCGCGCGTGCGTGACAGCGTCTCGTCCGTCTCCTTCAACGCGGCCTCCACGCGCGTGTGCACCTCTTCCAGCGCGCCCATCGCGTTCGTCTTGCGCACGCGCGCGGCCACCGCCTGCGTGGCCAGTCCGCGCAGGTGGAAGAGCAGGGCGCCGAACTCGCCGGACACGTCCCGGCCGTCCTTCGCTGACAGGGCGCTGATGGCGAAGACGGGCACGTCCTCCTGGGCCAGGCCGTACTGCTCGGAGGCCACGCGGCGCACCTGGGCCTTGAGCGTGTCGCGCGACTCCGGGGACAGCTCGTCCGCGAAGTTGAGGATGAAGACGAGCGCGCGGCGGCGGGCGAACTCCGTGAGGAACTCCACCTGCGAGGCCTCCGCCACGCTGCCGCGGTGCATGACGACGAGCGCCACATCCGCGCGCTCCAGCGCCGCGCGGGCCACTTCGCGGTGCGTGGTGGCCACGCTGTTGAGGTCCGGCGTGTCGATGAAGATTTGTCCGCCCCACAGGCCCTGGGGGCCGGGGGCATACGTCATGACGCGCGCGCCGGAGCCCGCCAGCGCGTCCGTGGGGGTGCCTTCTGGCGCGAACACGGTGGCGGCCGTGCTGGTGGGCCGGTTGACGCCCTCACGCGACAGGGCCTGCCCCGCCAGCGCGTTGAGGAGGGTGGACTTGCCCGCGCCGGTGGCACCCACCAGCGCCACGCTCAGGGGGGCGTCCTTGCGCGCCACGCCGCGCGCATAGTCGTCCACGAGCCGCTCCAGGCGCGCGGCATGCGGCCGGAGCGCGGGCAGCTCCAGGGCCGTCTTCAGCAGGGAACGCAGGGCATCGGGTTCAGGCAGGCTCGTCTCGTCCACGTGGGGAGAGCCTGTCCCGGCTTCGCCCGGGTGACTACGAAGAAGATGCGCGGAGGGTGCGCCAGCGTGCAGTTTCCGGCGGCGGCCCCTCGCGGGGTGCCCTCCCGGGGACGCCGGGCGCCAAGGGAGGCGGGGGACCGGATGGCAGCGGGGAGGCCGGGAGGAGTAGAAGCAGTACCACCATGGACCTCTTCCTCATGTCGCCGCCGGGACGCACGTGGGCCCTGCGCGGCCGGAGCAACTTCCGCAGCCGCGAGGCGCCGCCCGTGGACGCGCTTCAGGCCCGGCGGGAATGGCTGGCGCTGGCCCGGGACATCGAAGCGCGCGGCGGCACGGTGGTCGCGTTGCCGTCTCCCTCCGAGCTCCTGACGGGCATGCCGTACGCCGCCGAATGTGGACAGGTGGTGGCGCGGCAGGGCGCCGCGCCGCTGTTCGTGCTGCCGCGGATGATGAGCGCGCACCGGCAGACGGAGCGCGAGCACTGGGCGCCCCTGGCCCAGTCGTTGGGCATGGAGGTGGTGGACCCGGGCGTGGGCGTCTGGGAGGCCCACGGCGACGTGGCCACCTTCGACGGTGTCACGCTGCTGTTCTGGGGTGGCCGCACGACGCTGGACGGCCTGGAGGCCGCGGCGCGCTACTTCCCCGGAGAGGTGCTGCGCATCCAGGTCCGCGAGCCCGCCTTCCACGGCAACATGGCGGTGCTGCCGCTGCCCGCGGTGGACCGGCTGATGGTGTGTCCAGACGTGATGACGCCCCAGTCCCATGCGCTGCTGCGCGAGCGCTTCGGCGAGCACCGGCTGCTCCTCGTGACGGAGGCGGAGATACGCCGCTACGCGACCAACGGGCTGCCGGTGGGGCGCGACGTGCTGGCGCCGTCGGTGGTGCCGGGCCCGGTGCGTGAGCGCTTGGAGGCGCTGGGGCTGCGCGTGGTGTCGCACACCATGCGCGAGCTGTGTGAGAAGGGCGGCGGCTCGTCGCGCTGCCTCGTGTCGCGCGCGGAGGTGGACGCGGCGACGCTGCACATCCCAGACGCGTTCCGGCTGTCGGCCATCGCCGGGGACATCGATGCCGATGGGTGACGCGGACACGCTGCCACGGCAGGCGGAGGCCTTCCTCGCGGCGCACCCTGGCGCGTCGCTGGTGGCGCTGGGCTCGGGTGAGCACGCGGGCGCGTTGGACCTGTCGCCCCTGGGCGTGCCGGTGACGTTCCTGCCCGCCGAGCGGAACGCGGACCTGGCGCAGCAGTACCTGACGCTGAACCAGCTCGCCTTCAGTGGCATCGGCGTGCCGCGTTGGGTGCTGTCGGACTTGTATCTGCTACCGGGCGCCATCGGGCTGCTGCGCTGTCCGGCCCGGATGCTGGCGGCCCCCGTGCGCGAGCGGCTGGGCCTGGCCGACGAGGACCCGGCCATTGGCGCGGCCTACTACGCGGCGCCTTCGGTGACGCCGGGGCTGTTCATCGGCGTGTCGCTGCTGAGCGTGCTTCCTGGAACGGGAGCGTCGCCGTGGGTGAAGCTGCTCACGTTGCGGATGCTGCGCGCGCGGCGGCTGCGAGGCGTGGCCCAGTGGGACAACCCCAGCGTCCGAGTCCATTCCAGGCTGGGCCCGCTGCGCCTCGTGGGGCGCGTGCCCGGCGGGCATGAGTACGGAGCGCGCTCCTTCGTCTACGAGTCGGAGCTGACGGACGGGGCGCGGCTGGGCGACGCGATGGCGCGGCGCCTCTCGCTGACGCCGTCGCTGCGTGTGCCCGCAAGCGACCTCCCGGCGCTGAGCGCGCTGCTCGACCGCGCGGAGGCCGGCGAGGTGTTGCACCTGGTGCCTCCGGGGCTGGAGGCGGGACAGGTGCTGGTGCGCGAAGGCCCGCTCGACTGACGCGGGTGGGGCCCGCTCAGGGCGCTGGCGCGGCGGGCGACTCCATGTCCTCTTCCAGCGCGAGCCGCAACGCGCGGGAGCCGTCGCGGAGGATGGGCGCCCCGTGGGAGAAGCACAGCGTCTCCACGGGGAGGTGGTCCAGGATGCGCTGGACGCTGTGCCGGGTGCGCAGCGGTTCGTCCTGATACTCGCTGGGGACGAACTCCGGCGTCTCCCCCTCCTCATGCGTGAGCAGGTCGGAGAGGAACGCGACGGCGCGCGGGTGTTGCTGCATCCACAGCGTGTACATCGCCTCGGTGGGCCCGGGCGTGTGGAACGAGATGAGCCCCGCGGGCAGCGTGTCTCCCGCGACGTAGAAGAAGTCGGGCTGCTCCTCCAGCGTCTGTGCGCCCTCGGGCGCCCAGACGGGCACCTTGAAGGCCCTGCGCAGCCGCCACGCGGAGCGCTGGTGGTTTCCCGCCGTCAGGACAATGGCGGAGATGTTCCCCAGCTCGCGCAGCGCCGCCTCGTCGATGGGCAGCGGGTCGATGAGGACGACGGCCCCGTCGATGTCCACCACGGCATACGCGTCACTGCGCGCGCCGCCGATGCGGTCATCGGAGAGGGTCCAGTGGTGGACGCCGGGCACCAGCTCGCTTGTCCGCTTCGCCTTCCCCTTGGGCTCGCTCATGCGGACAAAGCTAGGCACCCGCGGGCGGTGACACCGGGGTGGGGAGGGAGGCCACGGCCTGGATGCTCCGCTGCTTCCACGGCGGGCGCCCGAGGACCCGGGGACGTCGTCCGCGGGACGGCACATCGTTCCCGCATGATGATGGCGCGAATCTCTCGCGGTGTGCTGGCCCGGCCCCTGGTGCTCTTCGACGGCGACTGCGCGTTCTGCCGGCGCTGGGCCGCGCGCTGGCGGTGGCGCACCGGGGACCGCGTCCGCTACCGGCCAGGCAGCGGGTGGCGCCGCTGGCTGCTGGGCATCCCGAAGGCGGACATGCGCAGGGCCCTGCAGTTGGTGGAGCCCTCCGGCCGGGTGTCCCAGGGCGCGGAGGCCCTCTTCCGCGCGCTCGCCGCGTCACCTCGCCGGGGGACCCGGGTGGCCGCGAGGCTGGGCTTGCTGCCGGGGGTGTTGCAACTGGCCCAGGGCGTCTACGCGGTGGTGGCCCGGCATCGCCGCCAGGCGGCGGGCGTGGACCGCTGGCTCTTCGGGCGCGCGGTGGTGCCACACGAGTACCGGTGGGTGCGCTGGGTCTTCCTGCGGCTGCTGGGAGGGACGTTCCTCATCGCCTTCACGTCGCTGGGGCGGCAGGTGCGGGGCCTGTATGGGGCGCGAGGCCTCCGGCCCGTGGCGGAGCGTCTGGCCGCGGAGCGCCGCGAGGAGGACTCGGCGCTCGCGCGGTGGCGGCGCATCCCGTCGCTGTTCTGGTGGGACGCGTCGGACGCCGCGCTGGTGCGTGGGTGCTGGGCGGGGCAGGCGCTGTCCCTGGCGTTGCTCTTCAACGTGGCGCCCCGGCTCAGCGCGTCGTCGCTGTGGGCGCTGTACCTCTCCTATGTGGCCGTGGGGCGTGAGTTCCTCTCCTTCCAGTGGGACGTGCTGCTGCTGGAGATGGGGCTGCTGGCGGCGCTCACCGCGCCCGGGGGCTCGCGGCCGGGCCTGGGCCGTGACGAGCCCTCCGCGCTGGAGGTGTTCCTCTTCCGGCTGCTCGTGTTCCGGCTCTACTTCGGCTCGGGGCTGAGCAAGCTCAAGTCGGGAGACCGGACCTGGCGCGAGCTGACCGCGTGCGAGCACTATTACGAGACGGCGCCGTTGCCCACGCGGGTGGGGTGGTACGCGCATCATCTGCCTCGCCGGCTCCAGCGGGCCTCGACCGGGGCGGTGCTCTGGCTGGAGACGGTGGTGCCCTTCCTGGCCTTCGGGCCCCGGCGCTTGCGGCAGTTCGCCTTCTGGAGCCTGAGCGGCTTGCAGGCCGCCATCGCCGCCACGGGGAACTACGGCTTCTTCAATGTCCAGGCCGGGGTGCTGGGCGTGTGGCTCCTGGACGACGCGGCGCTGCGGCGGGTGCTGCCGTTGAAGGACGGGCCCGCCGCTCAGCCGCGGCCCTGGTGGCGCACCGGCGTGTCCGCGCTGGGGGTGTCGCCGCTGCTGGTGCTGGGGGCGTCGGAGGTGCTGCGCCGGTTCGAGGGGTGGCAGCGGCACCGGCCCGAGCGTGTCGGCGCGGTGATGACGTGGCTGGAGTCCCAGGCGCGGCCCCTGCGCTCGGTGAACCCCTACGGCCTGTTCAGCATGATGACGGTGCAGCGGCCGGAAATCCTCGTGGAGGGCTCCGACGACGGCGAGCAGTGGAAGGAATATTCCTTCCGCTACAAGGCGGGGGACCCGGCCCGGCCTCCCCGGCAGGTGGCGCCCCACCAGCCGAGGCTGGACTGGCAGATGTGGTTCGCCGCGCTCGGCTCGCCCCCTGGCTGGTTCGTCGCGTTCCTGGCCCGGCTGCTGGAGGGCTCGCCGGAGGTCCTGGGCCTGCTGGCGGGCAACCCCTTCCCGGACCGGCCGCCTCGGATGGTGCGCGCGGTGCTGTACGACTACCGGATGACGGACGTGGCCGAGCGGCGGCGCACGGGCATCTGGTGGCGGCGCGAACTGCTGGGCCTCTACGTGCCGCCCCTGTCGCTGGCGCCAGGGCCTCGGCCTCGTGGACGCCTCCCCGCGCTGCAATGGCAGGCCGGGGCGTGAGGCGGCTGGGAGCAGGCGTGCGGCCCTGAAGGTCGAGGGCCCCTTTTCATACGCCGACGACGGGGTGGGGCTACAATGGGGGCTTCCCACCCATCTCCGCCGTCGTGACGCCGTGAAGACGCCGCGTATTTCTTTTTGCCTCCATCTTGTCGCCGTCATCGGGCTGCTGAGCGCCTGCGGGCCCACGCCCACCACCATGAAGCTGGAGCCGCTGGAGACGAAGTACCTCCGCACGCCTGGGCAGACCGTGAAGCTGGCGTACGAGGTCTTCGACGCGGAAGGCCAGCCCATGTCCGACCCGAAGCTGCGGTGGACCAGCTCCGCGCCGGACGTGGCGCAGGTCCAGGAGGGCTTGCTGACGGTGCGCAAGTCCGGGAGGACGACCATCGGCGCGACGGGGGGCAAGGTCCGCGCGGCGTTGCCGCTGGAGCTGACCATCCTCAACTCGCTGGACGTGCGGGCCCCGGGCTCGGACTTCCTGGAGGTGGGGCGCGTCATCAAGCTGCGCGTGGTGGCGAGGAACGAGCAGGGCTCCTCGTTGCAGGACGCCACGCCCAGCTTCCGCGTCTCGGATGAGACGGTGGCGCGAGTGGAGGAAGGGCAGTTGGTGGCCGTGCGCCCGGGCAAGACGGTGTTGAGCGCGACCTTGGGGCACCTCAGCCGGCACATCGCGGTGCAGGTGGTGCCGGCGGACTTCGCGCGGCTGGGCCTCAACCTCACGCACCACGCCTTCCAGCGCAGGGGGCAGTCCGTGCAGCTTCAGGCGCGCGCCTTCAATCGCAGCGGCGTCGTGCTGGACACGGTGCCGCTGGAGTTCTTCACGTCGGACGCCTCCGTGGTGTCGGTGTCACCCGAAGGCCGCGTGACGGCGGTGGGCTCCGGGCGCGCGGTGGTGTCCGTGGTCGCCGGACGGCGGCGGTCGGCGGCGGAGTTCGTCGTCCCGTAGCGTCGTTCCTGGGCGCATGGACGCCGCGCGAGTCACGGCTTCGGCGCCGCCGCGGGAGCCTTCGACTTCAGCTTCGCCTTGGGCGTGGCCTTCTTGGTGGGGCGCTTGCGCTTCTTGGCTTCCGCGTCCTCCGGGCAGGGGGGGCGCGGGCCGTCGCTCGGCGGCTGGATGGTGAAGTCGACGCGGCGGTTGAGCGCCATGCCTTCTTCCGTCGCGTTGTCCGCGACTGGCCGCGAGCGGCCGAAGCCCTGCGAGCACAGTCGCTCCGCCGCCACGCCGCTCTCCACCAGGAAGCGCATGACGCTGGCCGCGCGGCGGCGCGACAGGTCCAGGTTGTACGCATCGCTGGCGCGCGAGTCGGTGTGACCCTCCACGTGCATCCGGTCAATCTCCGGGCTCTCGTTCATCACCCGCGCGACCTCCTCCAGGATGGGGAAGGACTCGGAGAGGATGATGTCCTGGTCGGTGGCGAAGTTGAGCTGCTCCAGGATGACAATCCGATTGCCGTCGCGGCGGGCCAGCGGGCACCCGTCCTTGCCGCGGCTGCCGGCGGGCTGGTCCGGGCAGCGGTCGAGCCGGTCGACCACGCCGTCACCGTCCTTGTCCGTGTCCGGGCAGCCCATGTTGGCCACGGGGCCGGCCACGTCGGGGCACGCGTCCGACTCGCCAATCACGCCGTCGCCATCCGGGTCGACGGGCGGCGGCAGCGGCTCGGGCGGCTCCTTGAAGCGCTCCAGCGCCTCCCACTCGCGCGTCTTCGCCGGAATCCACAGGATGGAGGTGAAGAAGCTCAGCGTGGGCGAGGCGATGGAGCAACCGCAGCCCATGCCGCCGCCGAACGTGAAGGTGAGGCCGGTGGAGCTGTACCAGCGCAGGCCGAAGAGCGCCTCCGCGGGGACCTGCCGGGGCTCATCGGGCTGCTTCTGCAACCCCACCGCGCCGTGCACCATGCCCACGGCGGTGACGCCGCTGCCGCGAAGGATGGGGACCTCCGCGCCGACGCCGAAGGGCATCATGTCGCCCACGGAGACGCCGCTGAAGACGCGGTCCGGGCGCTGCCAGAAGCCGCCGTTGAGCGCCAGGAGGATGCCGTTCTCGAAGCGGTAGTCCAGCACCAGTCCGGGGGCCCACGTCAGCTCGCCGTCTCCGGCGAACGCTTCCTGGGCGCCGGTGGGGAAGCTCACGTTGAGCGTCACCGCGCCGCCCCAGCCCTTGCCCTCGGCGGGCCGGCGCAGGCCGGGGATGGCCACCTTGCCCGAAAGCCGGAGGTCGCCGAAGACGAAGCTCTCCACGCTCCCCTCGGTGCCGATGACCTCCAGGTTGTCGCCGCCCTGGGCCAGGATGAGCGGCATGTCCACGCCGATTTCGGCCCAGTCGAAGAGGCCGACGGTGGCCATGACGTCCAACTGGAGGCGGTTGCCGACCAGGTTGATTTTGCTCAGGTCGCCGCCTTCGGGAACCAGCGACAGGGGGTTGAGCGAGTAGCTGAGGTACGGACCGGCGGAGACGGACAGGTGTGACAGCGGACGCGACTGCTGCACCACCACCAGGTCCTGGGGCGCGCCGGACGGACGGAAGAGCTGCACGTTGAAGCGCGCATCCGGCTGGGCGGTGGCGGCGGTGGACAACCCCAGCGCCACGAGGAGGAGCAGGTGGGAGGGCTTCATCGCGTCGTGCGTCGGGGGCGGAGGAGCATGAGGCCCGCGGCGAGCAGCAGCAGGAAGGTGGTGCTCCCGGCGGGCGTGGCGTCGGCGGTGGTGCCGCAGCAGAAGGCGCCGCCTTGAGGCTCGGTGCCCGGCTTGCGGCGGCCTCGCTCGCACTCCATCGTCTTCGCGGAGCAGTGCTCCACGCCGAGGCAGTCTCCGCTGTCGGAGCAGGCGGTGGAGCAGGTGTTCGTCGCGACGTCGCAGGTGCCGCCGCAGGGGCAGTGGGCATCCGCGAAGCACTCCACGCAGGAGGTGCCATCACAGACCGTTCCCGGCTCGCACGTCACCGCGCACGCGCCCGAGTTCTCACACGTGCGCGTGGTGGGGTTGCACACGCCGCTGCCGCAGTCCCCGTCATCCGTGCAGCCCACGCAGGTGCTGCCCTGCGCGGTGCCATTGGAGAGGCAGAAGGGGGTGTCGCCGCCGCAGGCGCCGCAGCGGGGGCCGCAGTGCCGGTCCGTGGTGCAGGACGCGCACTCGCCACTGAGGCAGAACTGGCCGTCGCCGCACTCCAGGTCGTTGCGGCACTGGACGCAGACCTCTCCGTCGAGGCAGTAGGGGCGCTCGCCGGGGCACTTCACGCAGCCGGGGCCGCAGCTGTCGGCCGTGTTGCAGGAAGGCACGCTGTCCACGCAGCGGCCGTTGGCGGTGTCGCACTGCTGGCCGGCGGCGCACTGGCTGCTGGTGGTGCACTCCACGCAGGTCGGCGTGGCACCGGGCGTCAGCGCGGTGCACTGGGTGCCGTTGGGGCAGCAGTTGCAGGAGTTGCCGGCGCACGAATCATCGGTGGCGCAGGGCGAGCACACGTTGTTGGTGCAGGACTCGCCTTGAGGGCAGTGGGAGTCCAGGGTGCATTCGCGGCACTCGTGGAGGTCGGTGGCGCAGAACTCGCCGCTCGGGCACTGGCTGTCGTCGTTGCACTCGACGCAGGTGAACGTCTCGGCGTCACAGGCGCCGGTGGCGCAGTCGCTGTCTTCGTTGCAGCCGGTGCACTGGTTCGTTTCGAGGTCGCAGCGGCCGTTGGGGCACTGTCCGTCCTCGGTGCACTGCACGCACTGGGTGTTCCCGTTGATGTTGGCGCAGTGGGGCGTGGACTCGCCACACGGGGAGCAGGAGTCGCCGCAGAAGAGCGAGGAGTCGCAGGGGGCGCAGAGGGCCGCCGCGTTGCAGTGGAAGAAGGAGCCGCAGCCTCCGTTGCCGGGCGCGTTCGCGTTGCCGCGGTTGCACTGCTCGCAGCGGTCGGGCTGGCCCTCGAAGGAGGGGAGGCCGTTCTCCGTCTGGAAGAACTGGGCGGGGCGGAGGAGCTGGAAGCCGGAGCTGAACAGGTTGACGACGGGCGGCTGGTTCGCGGCGCGCTCGAAGTCAGTGAAGGCGCCCGTTCCCATCGACATCTCGAGGGCCGCGTGCTCCGTGACCTGCGCGTAGAGCATCTCCACGGCGTAGATGCCGGGTTGGGAGAACGTGACACTGTTGGTCGTCCGCCAGGTGGGCGCTCCTAGCTGTGGCGGCCGGTTGATGACGGTGTATGACTGGCTTCGGTCATAAACGACCATGCTGATGGCATCGTCCGCATAGAAACCGAAGTGCAGCGGCTGCCCAGCCAATTCCGCGGTGACATTCAGGTAGCCGCGAAACCGAGATACGGCGGGAGTGAACGCATCGTTGTCGGCGATGATGTTGAAGCTACAGCCGCCCGTGGAGCAGCCCGTCGAGGTCTCTTGTCCAACGAAGTCGCCGTAGCTCAGCGTGCGGCCGTCGTTGAGGTTGTTCGACAAGTCGAACTGCGTCCGTAGCACGGTCGTGACGCGAGTCTGCCGGCTGGTGGGCTCCTCGAGATACCCATTGATCGCATCAAGGTAGGTGCCTCGAGTCTGCGGGAACTCGTTCAGCGAACGCGTCCATACATTGGACGCCACGCACAGGCCCTGCCCATCACCAGCGAGTGCGGGGGCAATGGGGGGCCCTTGGACGACGACATCGGGCAACTTCTGGCCCCAGGCGGTCGAGGCCGCGAGGCACACCGCCAGGACAGTGAGCGCGGTACGCGCGATGCGGGACACGGGCGATTTCAAAGCCCCGCAACAATGCGGGATATCTCCCACAACCGCAATTCCGGCAACGTGCGGCTTTCCGCTACGACGTCCCAGGTCCTCCTGAGCTCGCTCAACAGCGGAGATTCAATGCGCCGCTGCTACCCGGAATAATTCGAAATGCAGGTCGCTCCGGCTCAAACCCGCTTGCAGCTCACGTCCCCATCCTGGGAGCGGATGAACGCGGCGGTGAGCTCCGTGCCCAGCGCCGCGCACAGCACTTCGAAGGTCCGCCGCCGGGCGCCGCCCACGACGGACGGCTGGCTGGCCAGCGTCTCCGGATGTCGCACGAAGATGTTGTAGCCCACGATGCAGCCATCCGCGCGGAGCACGGTGATGCCATCGGTGGCCATCATCCCCCGCAGCAACTGCGCGGCGGCGCGCACGGCGGTGCCCGAGCTGTCGGTGGGGTCCACGTGGTAGCGCTCCAGCAACGCCACGATGTCCAACGGACGAGGCAGGATGATGCCGTCCACGAACAGCGTGGAGCCCGCGCGCTCCCGGGGCAGCACCGCCACGAGCGCGCCGTGGGAGCCCTGCATCACCTCGAAGAGCACCCGGCGGAAGAACCCGCGCGCACGCTCGCGACTGTGCGTGGTGACGCCGGCCGTGACGACGTCCGCCAGCTCATCCATCACCTCCGGCGGTGAGGCCGACTCCACCCTCGCGCCGGACAGGTACACATGCCGGCACAGCCCACCGCCCGAGCGCAGCTCCAGGATGTTGTCGGCGAGCTGAAGCACCCCCACGACGCCCGCGCCCCTGTCCTCGACACGACGCAGCCGCTCCAGCGGCGTCTCCGCGAGAGGGAAGGGGTCCGTCCGGAAGACGCCGTAGGCGAAGCCCTCCGGGACGCGCAGCAGGTACAGCGCCCACCAGCGCCCCTGGCCCAGCGGCGCGCACTGCTTGAGCGCGCGCTGGATGGTGGCCCGCGAACGCGGCCCGATGCCGATGGCAATCGGGTCATGTCCGCCCAGGTGTTCGAGCATCTGCCCCAGGTCGTCTCCCACGAAGGCCATGGGAAACAGCGGAGCGCCCTCCTCGCGATAACGCGACAAGGTGACGATGAGCTCGCCAATGGCGTCCGCTGTCAGCTCGCACGACATCCGAGCTTCGTCCAGGAACGCGCTGACGGCCTCGGTCAGCAGGTGGCGGAAGGAGAGGACGAGAGGGGGCGAGCCCAGTCCGGCTGGGTCCGAGCCGTTCATGAGGTGCGCAGCATGGCGCATTGCCGTCGGGCACGCACGGACGGAGTAACAGCGAGCCCGGAAGCTCGTCCCTTCACCAGGGTGTCAGCGCCGCCGCGTCCACTCAGGGCGCACAGCCCGTCAGGACAAGCCTGCCCGGGCCTCATCCAGCCGGGTCGCCGTCTGGTTCCAGTCACTGGCCAGCCCGTCGAGCTGCTTCAGGAGGTCGGAGAAGTACCGCGCCTCCAGGGCCTTCGACAGGGTGGCGCCGTGGGCCTCCGCCCACTTCTTCGTGACACGGGCCCGCACCTGGGCGCCCAGCAGGTCCACGAAGCGCTCCATCAGCGGCGTGGACAGCAGCGTGCCCGCCCACACCACCGCGTCATGGCCCATGCCGCCCGTGGCCACCGTCACCGCCGCCGCCGCGCCTGACGGCACGGAGTACACCAGCGTCGTCAGTGTCTGGAGCAGCTCCTCTCGCATGCCACCCTGCAGCTCCGCGGAGACCAGCTCCCGGCAGTACGCATACAGCGTGGCCCGGTCCGCCGCGTGCGCGTGCAGGGGCTCGAAGCCCAGCGGCTCCTCCAGCTTCGTCAGCGTCACCGGACCGAAGGCTTCCTCCAGCTTCGCTCGCGTCTGAGCGTCCGCGCGCCACGCGGCCACTTCCGGAGCGAAGGCCTCCACCAGCCGCCGCACCCCGTCCTTCAGCGACTCGTCCACCGCGTGGGTCGGCGTGTCCGCGCCCGGAGCCTCGGGCGCGGTGAAGGACTCGCGCACCTTGCGCGTGACGAAGGTGAGCGCCGTGGCCAGCCCCCGGAAGGGCAGTCGCACCCACTTGTGGAACTGGCTGCGCGCGTCCAACTCGTCTCGAAAGGCATCAATCAAAACGTCCGCCGGGACGGCCTTCAGCGCCGCGTGCGCCCCCACCACGTCCAGCTCGTGGCGCAGCCGCTTGCGGAGCCGGTCGGGTTCCCTCGCCGCCTCCGAGGCCGCGCGCGACACGGCCTCCAGCTCCGCGCGTGCATCCGCGAGCGAGGCCTCCAGCGCCCGGGCCTTCAGCTCGCGCGCGTGCTCGGCCTGTCCCAGCAGCGCGCCCAGCGCGGGCTTCCCGTCCAGCGGCTCCGTGGCCAGGGGCTTCAGGCCCGCCTCCACGTCGGGCTGGTGCGGCGCCAGGTAACGCGCCAGCGCCGGGTGGCCCACGTCCTCGGCGAGCTTGTCCAGGTGCCCGCGGGCCACCTCCTCCCGCGTGGCCTCGTTATAGACGAGCAGGTAGGGCCGCCCGTGCCCCACGGCCGCGCGCAGGAAGTCCACCAGCGCGGCGTTCTGGTACGTCTGCCGGCTCACGACGAACGCCAGCACGTCCACGGTGACGAGCAGCGCCTCCGCGCGCTCGCGGTTGTCGCGGTACACGCTGTCGAAGTCCGGCGTGTCCATGACGAGCAGCCCGCGCGGCACCGCGTCCGACAGCGTCAGGTACAGCCGGCCCGGAGGCCCCGCCTGGTCCACGGGCGCCGCGTCGCCGACGGCCACGGGCACGATGTCATAGCGCCGCGTCAGGAAGTCCTTCAGCGGCCCGGTCCAGGTCTCCGGGTGGGCCGCCGCCAGGCACTGCTTGGTGAGCCCGCCCTCGGGCCTCGCAGGGGAAAGCGCCGCGCCCACCAGCGCGTTGAAGAGCGTGGACTTGCCCACGTTGTTGGGGCCGGCGATGGCCACCAGCAGCAGGGGCGCGTCGGCGGAGCCCAGGCGGGGGAGCAGGTCGCGGCGCAGGCGCTCGGCCAGACGGCGCGCGAGCTCGGCGTCCGAGGCGTCCGGGAAGCGCTCGGGAGCGGGCAGGGCGTCCAGGGCGGACGCGAGGGAGGTGCGCAGGGCGTACGGGTCTCTCATCACCAGAAGTCCACGCACCACAGCACGCGGAGCGCCCCGTGCCCAGGCACTTGTCCCGCCAGGTGTCGGCCGGGGACAGAGCGGGGGGAGCGCGGTAGGGTGGCTCCATGCGCCTTCTCGCCGCCTGCCTGCTCCTGTCGGGGCTCGTCGCCTGCACCGCCGCGAACACGAACGCCCCCGCGTCCGGCGCGGCTCACGCCAAGGGCCCGTTGCCCTTCATCGAGGATGACTACGCCCGCGCGCTCGCCGAGGCCCAGGCGAAGGGGCTCCCGCTCTTCGTCGACGTCTGGGCGCCCTGGTGTCACACGTGCCGGTCGATGAAGGCCTACGTCCTGTCCGACGCGGCGCTGGCCCGGCACGCGGGCCGCTTCGTGTGGCTGGAGGTGAACACCGACCTGACGTCGAACGCGGCGTTCCAGGAGAAGTATCCGGTGGAGTTCTGGCCCACGCTGTACGTCATCGACCCGCGCCAGGAGAAGGCCCTGCTGCGCTTCGCGGGCAGCGCCACCGTGGCGCAGTTGGAGAAGCTCTTCGAGGACGGTGAGCGCGCGTACCAGGGCGGCGTCACCGGCGCCCAGGCCCTGCTGGCTCGCGGGGACGCGCTCTACGCGGAGGGCCGCTCAGCCGAAGCCGCGGAGACGCTGGCGGAGGCCCTGGCCGCGGCGCCCGCGGACTGGTCCCGCCGGGGCCGCGCGGTGGAGTCGCTGCTGACGGCGATGTACGGCGCGAAGCAGCACGAGGCGTGCGCGCGCAAGGCGCTGGAGGAGCTCCCGAAGACGCCCCGCTCGCTGTCCTGGGCCAACGGCGCCCTGCTGGGCATGTACTGCGTGCTGTCGCTGCCAGAGGACCACGCGGCGGGGGCGGAGCTGCGCGGCGGCGTGGAGGCCAAGGTGGCCGAGGCCCTGGGGCCCCCGGCCATCGAGATGTCCGCGGATGACCGCTCCGGCCTGTACGAAGTGCGCGTGCAGGCGCGCGAGGTGGCGAAGGACACGGCGGCCGTGAAGGCCCTGTCGGAGGAGTGGCTGGCGTTCCTGGAGGCGGAGGCCGCGAAGGCGCCCAATCCCCAGGCGCGCACGGTGTTCGACTCGCACCGCATGCTCGCGGCCATGAAGCTGGAGACGCCCGCCCGGGCGATTCCCGCGCTCGAGCAGAGCGAGCAGGACCTGCCCCAGGACTACAACCCGCCCGCGCGGCTTTCGACGCTGTACCGGCTCGTCGGCCGGCTGGATGACGCGCTCGCCGCCAGCGACCGTGCCCTGGCGCGTGTTCAAGGCGCGCGGCGGCTGTCGGTGCTGTCGGGCCGCGCGGACATCCTCGTGGCGCGCGAGGACACGGCGTCCGCCGTGAAGACGCTGGAGGAGGCCATCACCTTCGCGAAGTCGCTGCCCGCCTCGCAGGTGTCGCCGCGCATGGTGGCCGGGCTGGAGAAGAAGCTCAGCGGCCTTCAGGCCTCGGCGCGGTAGCCGCCGCGCGGGTGTCCAGGTCGAACAGCGCGTAGTCCGGGGCCTGGCATTCGCGCATGGCGCCGTCGGTGAACACCATCATCGCGGCGCCGGGGGCTGGCGGAGGCGGCGCGCCGTGGGCGTAGGGCACGCGCGCTCCCTCCGTGACGAGGTGCCGCAGCACGCCGTCGCGGGCACCGGTGGGAGCCAGCCCCAGCATCGCGCGGCTCCGCTTGTCGCGCGTATGGCCCACCACCTGCGTCAGGCCCGTGGGCAGGCGCCTCGGGTCGAAGCGGCGCCGGGGCGTGCCGCGCACCCGCTCCGCGTCCTCGGGCAGCAGGCTGGGGCGCTGGTAGAAGATGCCCGTGCCCTCGCCCTGGGCCGCGTTGCCCGGGTGGTGCAGTCCCGGAATGACGAGCGGGCCTCGAGTCCATCCCGCCACCGCCGCGTCCAGGGCCGCGTTCAGCGCCGCCGCCACCTGGTTCGCGTCCCCTCGCTGGGAGGGAGGCAGGGGCGTCACGTCCAGGTCCTCCCGCGTGACGCCCGCGTGCAGCACCAGCAGGTCGGGGGCCGCGGCGTGGGCCACGCGGAAGCGCTTCACCCGCAGCAGGTGCTCCACCCAGGTGCGCTGCACCTCGCGGAAGTTGCCGAAGTCGCGCGCCACCAGCTCCGCGGAGGGGACCTGCGGCCAGCGCGCGAGGAACGCCTGCTCCGCGGCTTCGTCCGTCTCCCCGCCCTGGTAGATGCGGTCCGCTTCGGCCTGGGCCTCGGCGAAGCGCGCATCCGAGAAGCCGGCCAGCTCGCCCACCCGTCCCAGGTCGTGGTTGCCCAGCAGCATCACCGCCTGGTTCGCCGGGTGGGCGGCCAGCCACGCCACCAGCGCCAACCCACTGGCGGCGACGGGCGCGCGCTCAGGGGGCTTGCCCCAGTCGAAGTGGTCGCCCACCGAGATGAGCTGCACGTCGGAGCGAAGCCAACCATCGCCGGCCAGCAGCTCGTGGTGCGCCAGGATGGCCAGGACCTGGTCCAGGTCGGCCTGCGGGTCCCCCATGACGAGCCGCCGCCGCCAGACCTGGTCCTCCGCCGGGACGGAGCGTGGTGCCTCCGCCGCGGCCTCGGCGGCCCGCGCGAGCGCGGCCTGGATGGATGACGTCTTGCTCACGAGCTCTGGAAGAAGCGGGCGATGAGCGCCGAGCGGCTCTCCACCTGTGCCTTGCTCAGCAGGTGCGTGACGTGGACTTCCACCGTGCGCTCGGCGCAGCCCAGCCGGCCGGCGATGGACTTGTTCGTCTCGCCCTGGATGATGTGCGTCAGCACCTCGGACTCGCGCGCGGTGAGCGACCAGCGCGCCGACAGCGCCTGCACGCGCGCGGCGGCGCTGGACGCGGTGCCGGTGTCGATGGCCAGGTAGTGGGGTGGCAGGCCGGTGGTGAGCAGCGGCGTCATGGTCAGCGGGCCGGAGCAGGGGATGCCCTGGGCGCCGCGGCGCAGGGACTCCATCAGCTCCGGGTCATGCCGCTCCAGCCGCGCGCGGCCGGCGTTGTTGGCGTGCACCACGCGGCCGCTGGAGCTGACGACCCAGGCGGCGCGCCCCAGCGCTTCCATGGCGACCTGGAGCGCCGAGGACATCAGGCCCGACTCGCGCAGCCGCGTCTCCATGGTCAGCCGCCGCTGGAGCGCGGGCGTCAGGGCCTGGAGCAGGCGCTGCTCGCGCTCGGTGAAGGGCTCGGCGCGGGCCAGGCCCACCCAGCCCAGGAGCACCGGCCCATCACAGACGAGCGTGCGCAGCCATTGCATGTTCTCCACGCCGAGCTGCCGGAACATCGCCGCGGAGCGGACGCTGATGCGCTCCCGGGTGCTCTCCAGCGACTCCTCGCTCATGCCCAGCCGGCGCCCCACCTCGCTGGCCGACAAGTCATGCAGCGGCAGCTGGCGGGCCGCCTCGGTCTCCGTCAGCGAGCGGAAGTGCAGCGCGCGGTTGCGCTGCGCGGGCTCGGGCCGGGCGGGATTGAACCAACCCCAAGGGTCTCCCCAGGCAGACACCTGGCTTTCGATGGCCGCATTCACTGTCGCGGTAGGGAGTGGGAAGCCCGCGCAATAGGAGTAGCTCGCGTGGTAGCGCTCGGGGCCCACGTCCACGCCATAGGCCACGGCGCGTTCGGCCCGCAAAGCCTCTCGTAAAGCACCTAGCACCGGGGGTAGGGATTCCGTCCCGGGCTCGGCCTCCACGAGCATTGCCTCAAGGTCCGTCAGCAGGCCTTGCTCCTCGGAATTCAAACGAATCACGGTGTGTGAAGTATACGCCCGTCAGGGATTGCGCCCAGTACTTGGTCACCCTTCACGCACATCTCGAACGTCCAGAATTGTCCCGACAGAAACTTCCTGGCTTTCAGATGTTCTGGGTTTTTCTGACCCGGGGATTTCCCCCATAGCCGGACACGGGGCAGTGGCGGAACACTCTCATGTCGGCCCCCGGGGGGGAGGGCCGCCGCGGTGGACTGTGAGCGCGCGCCGGGCGCTCGGTTTCGGGTGCCCGGTGCGCCGCTCCTTTCCCTCACGCCTGTCGCCCGCACGCCAACCCACGAGGATGGCTGCCTTTGTGGGCCCACCAGACCTCATGGGGCATGCAGGATGCGAGGCAGCCGCCCGGCGGGCACCACCCTGCGCAGGAAATGAAGCATGCCCAGGCCCAGGTAGGCCATGCCCAGGGCCAGCGCCGCCCAGCCCAGCCAGGCGCTGACGGCGCCCGTTCCCAGGCCCACCAGGGCCCAGATGGAGAGCGCCGAGCCCACGCCCCAGGGCATGGCGGTGCGCAGGTGGGGGCCGCTGAAGGCACCGCCCAGCGCGCAGAAGGCGGCCGCCATGACGCCAAAGCCGAACCACTTCGGCTCCTGGACGGGGAAGATGGCCGCCATGGATAGCAGCGCCGTGAAGAGTCCGAGAATCGCGAGTCCCAGGGTCATGGCTTACTCCGTGGCCGTTCCTGGGAAAGGTGCTCACCGGGCGCGTAGCGCGTAACGCACCTTCGGTTCGTGGGCTTCGCGGTATGCCGCATGGTGTCGTGCTCAAAGGCGCGAAATCGCACCATTCTTCCGCTCGGCACGCTGCTGGCTAGGCTGCCAGTCGGTTGTACCACCGTGCGACGGCCGGCCCACGTGGAGAACGGATGGACACCTGGAAATGCGTTCAATGACGACGAAGAAGTCCGTGAAGCGCGCGTTGTGCATGGCGGTGGTGATGACCGTCTCCGGTTGCAGGGCGCCCGCTGCGTTGGGGCCCGGGGGCGGCATGAGCGCTTCGGAGGGCTCCGACTCCGGCGCTTCGTCCGAGGGCTCCAACTCCGGCGCTTCGTCCGAGGGCTCCGACTCCGGCGCATCGTCCGAGGGCTCGGGTGAATCGAGCCAGTCGGACTCGGGTGCGTCGTCGGAGGGCTCGGGCGACTCCAGCCAGTCGGAGTCGAGTGGCTCCAGTGGTGAGGAGGGCTCCAGCCAGTCGGAGTCGAGTGGCTCCAGTGGTGAGGAAGGCTCCAGCCAGTCGGAGTCGAGCGGTTCCAGCGAAGAGGGCTCCAGTCACTCCGAGTCGAGCGGCTCCAGCGAGGAAGGCGCGAGCCACTCCGAGTCGAGCGACAACGAGTCCACGGAGGTCGCCTCCCGAAGCTCCGAGGAAGGTGGAACGAGCGAGGGCTCGGCTGGAACGGAGAAGGCGGACGGCGAGGCGTCGCGCTCCCGCAGCGACAACAGCAGCCAGTCGAACAACAACGACGTGGCGTCCGCGGTGACGGTGGCCGCGTTGGTGGTGGGGCTCGGCATCATCATCTGGCAGGCGTATGCCGCGGCGGAGCGGCGGCGCCGAGGGGTGTCTCCGAAAGAGGCGGGTCGCGCGGCCCAGGTGTACCTGCGGGCGCGCACGCACCAGCTCCGTGAGGACCTCGCGCTGGGCGCGGGGCCGACGGTGGAGGACCTGGCGGCGGCGGCGCGCATCCGCCGTGAGCACCTGGGGCTCTTCGGGCGCGTGCTGCGCGCGAACCGGAAGGAGCTGCTGGAGATGGCCGAGGCGAGCACCCTCACTCCGGACCGCGCGCTCGCGTGGCTGGAGCGGGTGGGCGAGCTGGCTCGGGCCGAGCCTCGGTTGGAGGAAGATCGCCGCGCGTTCCTCGCGGCACCGGCCCTGGAGGGCACCGCGACGGTGGCGCACTGATGCGCTGGCTGGGGCTGCTGGCGCTCGTCTTCGCGCTGCCGGTGCACGCCGAAGAGGCCCTGTCCGCGCGCGTCCATGCGCTGAACCAAGCGGGCGTGGTGCTGCGGGGCGCCGCCGCGACCAGCGCGGACCTGGTGACGGAGGTGGAGGCGGGGCTGGCGGCCCTGCCTCCGGCGATGCGGCGTCCACCCGGTGGCCCCCTGGAGCTGGTGCTGCACGCGGAGGCCGCGCCGCTGGGCCTGGGCGATGGCTCCCCCGCGCGCCCGGACTGGACGGAGGGCCGCGCGCGGTTCCACCTCTACCAGTACGCCCCGTCGGACGAGCGCCGGGCCACGCTGCGCCTGTCTCGGCTGACGGACGCGGAGTCAGCGCGGCTGTGGCGCCGGCGCGCGGTGGTGCACGCGGTGATGCAGCGCTGGGATGACGCGAAGGGCTGGAGCGGCACCCCGGCCTGGCGCCGGCTGTCGGGTTGGCTGAAGCCCTTCGAGCGGCCCCTGGTGTGGAAGGAGGAGGTCCGCCTGCGCTACGCCGGCGCCTTCAGCCGCGCCATGGGCCAGCGCAGCGCCTCGTTGGATTGGGTGACGTTCGCGGAGGAGCTGCTCGTGCCCGTGGAGTCCCTGCGCGCGGACGCGCTGCCGGTGGATGACCACGTCCGCTGCCAGGAGTTCTCCAAGGCCCGCGCGCTGACGGAGCAGTTGGAGGCGTCGGGCCTGGGCACGCTGCCCCCGCGCGGTGACTGCCCCGCCTTCGACGCCTGGGCGGAGCTGGAGTCCCTGTCGCACTTCGAGGTGCTGCTGGTGGCCTCCACCGGCCGCCAGCCGGAGTCCCTCTTCGGACACCTGCTGCTGCGCCCCGTGTGGCGCGAGGGCGAGGTGCCACGCGGGCCCACCTTCGAGCGGGTGGTTCAGCTGGTGGCGCTGACCGGCATGGAGTCCAAGGGCCTGGGCTACGTGGTGAAGGGAATGACGGGGGCCTACGACACCGTCTTCCTCACGGGGACGATGGGCGACCTGTCCCACGAGGCGCTGGAGCTGGAGCAGCGCTCCATCCGCCGCTTCCGCCTGCGCCTGAAGCCCGGCGAGGACGCGCGGATGCTGGAGCGGGTGTGGGAGCTCGAGCGCCGTGGGTACATGGGCTACTACTTCTTCACGGACAACTGCGCGAGCGCGCTCGTCTTCCTGCTCAACGGCGCGCTGGAGGGCGGGCGGCAGCTTCGTCCTCCCGGCACGCTCTGGGTCCTGCCCACCGCGACGCTGGACACCCTGGCCCGGGTGCAGGTGGAGGGACCAGGGGGCGAGACGTCCTCCCTCCTGGAGCACATCCCGGATGCGTTCGAGTCCACGGGGGACCGCGCGGTGCGCGCGCACTCGGCGCAGCAGGAGGCCCTGGACGCGCTGGCCGGGCATGTCGGCGCCGATGAACTCGCGCGTCTTGGGGGCGTGCATGCCCGGCTGGCGTCGCCGGAGCCACAGGTTCGCGCCCGGGCCTATGACGACCTGCCCGGCGTGGTGGCCGCGCTGATGCACTCGGCGAAGACGGCGTCTCGCGACACGGTCCGCGCGCACCTGCATGCCTTCGTGGCGCACGCGGTGCGGGTGGATCGTGCCGCGGTGGACCGGGCCGACGGCGAGCGGCTGCGTATCGAGCGCGAGCGGCTGCTCGCGGTGAAGGTGCCGGTGGCGGGCTCCGCGCGGGCCGGTATCGCCGAGCGCCAGCGCGTCTTCGAGACCGAGGACGCGCTCCAGCGGCGGCTCGCGGTGCTGGACCGCGTCACCCTGCTGAAGGACGCGCTGGCCTCCGCGGAGCGCCGTCCACCCACGCCCGAGGAGCTGCGGACGCTGGTGTGGGCCGAGCGCACCGAGGCCACCTTCCACCGGGCCACGGAGGTGCAGGGCACGCTCAATGATGGCGTGCTGGCGACCGTGGACCCGGTGGCCTTCCTGCACGAGGACCGGCGCCGCAAGGTGGCGGCGGAGGCGGCGTGGGCGGAAGGCGCGCTGAGGGAGTCCGGGGCGGGGCGGATGATGGTGGCCCTGGGCGTGGACTTTCCCGAAGGGGCCGCGGCCCGGCCCCTGGTGGGGCTGCGCACGGCGGGCATGGCCGAGGCCCTGGGCGATGCGCGGCTCCACGGCTTCCAGCCGAGCAGTGAGCTGCGGGTGCTCGATGGCGAGCTGTTCCTCCTCCCGCGGTGGGGGCTGCCGAAGGTGGTGGCCTCGGACCTGACGCTGTTGGGCTACCGCACGCTGCTGCGCGAGCTCCCCCAGTTCCGTGACTCCGTCTGGGATTCGCTCGGCTGGGGTGCCGAGGCCCGCGTGGCGTCGAGCGACGCGCGCCTGCTGCGCTATCGCGCATCGGTGCAGGCGGAGGCGTTGATGGTGCTGGACGAGGACGCGCGCTTCTCTCGCTTCACCACGGTGGGCGTGGGCGGCCTGGCCGCGGTGCACTGGAACCGGGAGGGGCTGACGCCGGCCGCGGGGCCGCGCCTGTCCCTGGCGCATCGGATGGGGCTGTTCGGCTCGGGCGCCAACGCGGTGCGGCTGGAGGCGGCCTACGCGCCCACCTGGCGGGTGGGGGACACACACTTCACCCATGAGGCGGGCGCGGCGCTTCAATTGGAGGTGTGGTTGGGCCGCGCGGGGCCCTTCGGCGTGCTCCTCACGCCCCGCGCGCAGGTCCGGTGGGAGGGGGCGATTGCGCCCACGCCCCACTGGGAAGCCCTGTCGCCTTCTACGTGGTTGGCCGGCTCGGCGGAGCGGCGTCTGGCGCTCGGGTTCGAGGTGCGCTGACGGAGGCGGGCTCGCCGATGCTGTAGCGCGTCCAGAACGGGTGGCTGATGGCCCCCGTCACCGCGCCGATGAAGAGTCCGATGACGTAGAGCGCCGTGTACCCCCAGAAGCCCAGGCCATAGAAGAGGTGGCTCTGGGTCGCCATACCGATGAAGATCAAGAAGGCGAGGGCGGTGGGCACCGCGACGGCGGAGAGGGCGGCCGCGCCGAGCGCGCGCGGCAGCCTGCGCGCGTGGAAGCCGCCGAAGGTGCCGGCCATGAGCCCGTTGAACAGGGGCAGGAAGAACAGGGCCAGGCTGGTGAGCGCCATCACCAGCGTGCTCACGATGAACCGGTTGTGGACCGGATTGATGGTGTCTGGCTTGAAGGTCAGGTCCGCCGGTATCTCCCGGTAGATGTATTCGTAGCGCGGCTTGGGACCGGCGAGGGCCTTCTCCGGGTCCTGTGTCAGGATGCGCTCGGGCATGTCTGGCTCCCTTCCTCGGGGGCGAATCAACGTGTGCCTGATGGTCATGAGGTTGTGACGCCAGCGGGGATGCGGAAGGGCCGCTGGCCGCATCGAGGGGCGGGCCACCTGCCGGGCGCTGGAATCCCCCCCCTCCGGAATACTCGCGGAGTCCCTGGATACCGGAGCCAGGGGGAGCCGAAGATGCGCGCCGGACTTGGCGGACGGTGGCCTCCGGCTATGCTGCCGCGCCCGGCTGCACCCCCATCCCTGCCCGTACGGAATTTCCCATGAGCTTTCGCCGCAAACTGCTGACCCTCGCCCTTGCCTCTTCCTCCCTGCTGGCCGCCTGCGTCGTGCAGCGTCCGTTCTATCGCGACGTCGTCCAGCCCGCGGGCTCCTCGGTGACGGCCGGTACCCCGGTGGACCTCATCGTCCTGGACTCGGACACCAACCAGCCCGTGAAGGGCGCCAAGGTGCTCTGGGGCGAGGACTACCGTTCGCGCGAGTCCTACGTCACGGACGAGGAGGGCCGGGTGTCCTTCGACGTGACGCCGGAGCTCCTGAAGGAGAACCCGCTGGTGGAGGTGGTGCTGCCCAAGGGCGTTCAGGGCTACCGCCTGCAGGTGGTACCGGCGGTGGATGCCGCCGCGCCCGAGGCGCCGGAGGCCCCTGCTGCTCCCGCGGCCCCTGTCGCTCCCGCGGCCCCTGCTGCTCCCGCGGCCCCTGTCGCTCCCGAGGCTCCCGCCGTGCCGGAGACGCCGGCGACGGAGGCTCCCGCCGCGGCGCCTGAAGCCGGCAACTGAGTCCGTTCCCTCCTTCCGCGCGAGGCTCAGCCGAGCTTCGCGTGGAGGAAGTCCACGGTGCGCTGCCACGCCTTCGCGGCGTTGTCCGGTGAGTAGACCTCCGGACGCGTGTCATTGAAGAAGGCGTGCTGGGCGTCGTAGCGGTGAAGCTCCACGGGGACGCCGCCGCTCTTCAGCTTCTTCTCCAGCGCGTCCACCCGCTCCGGCGAGCACCAGTCGTCATTCGTCGCGAAGTGCCCCAGCACGGGCGCGCGGATGCGCGACACGTCCGCTGCCTCCTCCGGTGGAATGCCGTAGAAGGGCACGGCGGCGTCGAGCCCCGGCTCATTCGCGGCGGCCAGCAACGTCAGCGCGCCGCCCATGCAGAAGCCCATGATGGCCACCTTGGTCCCGGGCTTTCGCGCGCGCAGCGCCTCCACCGCGGCGCGCAGGTCCGCCGTGGCCTTGCCCCAGTCCAGGGACTTCAGCATCGCATTCGCCTCGTTGGCGTCCTTCGTCACGCGGCCTTCGTAGAGGTCCACCGCGAAGACGGTGAACCCTTCGCGCGCCAGCCGGTCCGCCACGTCGCGCGTGTGCCCGTTGAGGCCCCAGTACTCGTGGATGAGCACCACCGCTCCGGGCGCGTCGCCCTTCGGGGCTTCACTCAGATAGCCCGCCAGTGACTGGCCCTGCTTGCCGGTGAGCTGCGTCTGTCCTGTCATGGCTTCATCCTCGCGAGAGAGTGGAAGGGGGGCGCAGCTTAACGGCCGATTCAGCGTTTGGTGGCGATGACGGTGCTCAGCACGGAGAAGGGCTCTGGCATCAGGCCGTCGCGCACCTCGACGGTGAAGCCCTCCGCTTCGAGCAGCGCGCGGGCCCGGGGCACCAGGAACGTCAGGTAGTACATGACGAAGGGCGGCTTCCACAGCGCGTTGCGCGCGCGCATGGCGGCGTTGAAGCCCTTGGCCATCCAGTAGCCCGGGCGGAGCTTCGACGGCGGGTGCGCGGTGACGAAGAGGAAGCGGCCTCCGGGACGCAGCGCGCGGGCGATGCCACGCACGAGCCTGGGCTCGTCCTCTTCGAGGATGTGCCCGAAGGCGCCGAAGCTGGTGACGACGTCGAACACGCCGTCGAAGGGAAGCGCCAGCGCGTCGCCCTGGATGAACTCCAACGCAGCGGTGCCCGGCGCCCGCGCGAGCTGCAGGCGGGCCTCGTCGAGCATGCCCTGGCTGAGGTCGAAGCCCACCACGCGCTCCCGCGCGAGCGGGCGCAAGAAGCGCATGGCCGCGCCGGTGCCGCAGCACACGTCCAGCGCGCTGCCGACGCTGCCGGGCGCGCCCAGCTGGGCCATGGCGGCCTCGAGCACCGCATCTGGCGTTCGAAAGGGCGTGTACTCGAACTTGGGCGCGAGCAGGTCGTAGCCGTGCTCGATGGACGTGAGGGCCTGCGCGGCCAGCTCCCGGAGGGTGGGGCCCTTGCGGTGGAACATGGTGTCTGGGGGTGTATCGCACCCACACCGGCCCCTCCCTCTGAAAATGCGGCTGGTATCGGGCATTGAATGTTCCGCCGGGTGCCCCGTCAGAAGGTTCAAGCAGGACGACGGAGGAGGACGACAATGGCGCTCAAGACGGGTCTCGCGGTGCTGGCTTTCGGAATGATGTTCCTCGGCTCCACGGCCGCGCATGCGAAGGACGACCACGAGAAGTCGCGGTTCTCCCAGCAGCACCGGCATGACGGCCGCGGCGGCAACTTCGGTGTCCACGTCGACGTCCGCCGCCACCCGGGGCCGGCGCCGCTGCCGCCGCCGCACGCTCGGGGCCGCTACGAACTGCAGACGGTGAACCGCTGGGTGCAGGGCCGCAACGAGCGCGTGTGGGTCCCCCAGGTGTGCCGCGAGCGCAACAACCGCCGCTCGCGGGTGACCCGGTGCACCGGTGGCTTCTACGAGCAGCGCTGGGTGCCGGCCCGCTACGAGCCGGTCCAGGAGTGGGTGTGGGTGGCCTACGCGCCGGGCCGGGTGCACATGGCCAGCGCCGGCCGCCGCTAGACGCTTCGAGTATCGGGGGACCGCGCCGCGGGCGCGCCGGGATACGGGGGTAGCCCGGCGCGCTTCGCGGCAGCAGGTCCGCAGTGCCTTTCCTCGCAGGGCCTGTTAGTGAATGCGCCGCATGGCGACCGCATTCATCACCGGGGCTGGTATCCGCATCGGCGGCGCGGTGGCTCGGGCGCTTGGGTGCGCGGGCTATGACCTGGCGCTCCATGCGAACCGCTCCCTTGAGCCGCTGGAAACACTGGCGGATGAACTCCGAGGCCTCGGCCGCCGCGTCACCCTGCACGCCGCCGACCTGAGCCGCCCGGAGGCCGTGGACTCCCTGGCCGCGCAAGTGCGTGATGCGTGGCCCGCGCTGGACGTGGTGGTCCACAACGCGGGCCTCTTCGAGCGCACCGACTTCGCCGCCATCTCCCGTGACCAGTACCGCGCCATGATGGCGGTGAACCTGGACGCGCCCTTCTTCCTCACCCAGGCCCTGCTCCCCGCGCTGCGCGCTGGCAAGGACCCGTTGGTGGTGCACCTCACCGACGTCGGTGGGGAGCGGCCGGTGAGCCACTACGCGCACTATTCGGTGAGCAAGGCGGGCCTCATCATGCTCACCCGCGCGCTGGCGGTGGAGCTGGCCCCGCACATCCGCGTCAACGCCGTGTCACCCGGCACGGTGGCCTTCCCCGAGGACTTCGACGCCGAGGCCCGCGACGCGGTGCTGCGCCGCATCCCCATGGGGCGCGAGGGCACCGTCGAGGACATCGCCCGCACCGTCGTCTTCCTCGCCCGCGAGGCGCCGTACATCACCGGGCAGGTCATCGCCGTCGATGGCGGCAGGAGCGCACAGCTATGAGCGCGGAGCACGCATTCCACCCTCCCGTCGTCACGACGCCGGACGGCCGGCCGCTGGACGTCATCGAGATGCGGGGACTCACGGTGGACTGCATCGTGGGCATCTTCAACCGGGAGCGCCTCGCGGCCCAGCCGCTGCGGCTGGACGTGGCCCTGTTCCTGGACACCCGCGCCGCCGCGGTGGGCGGCAGGCTGGCGCACACGGTGAACTACGGCCGGCTCGCGGGGGAGCTGCGCTTCCTTCTAGAGGCCTGTCGCTTCGAGCTGCTGGAGTCCGCCGTCGAGACGGTGTGCCGCTACGTGCTGGCGCCGCCCACCGACGATGTCCCGCGCGCGCAGGTCCACGCGGCCACGGTGCGGGTGACGAAGCCGCTGGCGCTGGGGGGGCTGGCGGTGCCGTCGCTCCAGATTCACCGCACGGCCGCGGAGATGGTGTACGGCCGGGAGGAGAAGGGCTTTGGCCGCGTGGACATCATCCACGAGGGCGCGGGCTATGGCGTCTACCGGCTGCGGGTGAAGCCGGGAGGCTGCATCCCCACGCACGTGCACCAGCAGATGGAGGAGAGCGAGCTGGTGCTGGGCTCGGGGCTGCTGCTCCAGTTCAAGCCGGTGGTCCGGGGCATGGCCTTCAACTGGCCGCGCGGCTTCCTGCACCGCTACGACAATCCATCATCCACGGAGCAGACGGTGCTCTGTGTGGACAGGCCGGGCTTCATCCCGTCGGACGAGGTGGAGACCGAGCCGCCGCCGGAGGGGCTGCTGCCCATCACCGGCCACTCCTATTACCCGCTGGATGAGCCCGCGGCGCCGGGCTCTCCCGCGGAGCACCAGCCGTGAGTGAGGTGGGCACGCGCAAGGTGCTCGTCACGGGCGGCGGGACAGGCATTGGCCGCGCGGTGGCGGAGGCCCTGCTTCGCGCGGGGGGCCAGGTGGTGGTGTCGGGCCGGCGCGCGGAGGTGCTGGAGTCGCTGACGCGGGCGTGGCCGGGACAGGCCTTCGCGCTGCCGTGTGATTTGGCCTCGTCGGAAGCCCGCGAGGGGCTGCTGCGCCGTGCCGCAGGACTGCTGGGGGGGCTGGACGGCTTCGTCCACAGCGCGGGGCAGGTGGTGCACCAGCCGCCGGGCCACATCGGCGAGGACGCGCTGCGCGCGCAGCTCGAGGTGAATCTCATCGCGCCGCTGCGGCTGGGAGAGCAGGCGCTGGAGGTGTTGGAGGAGGGTGGAGCGCAGGTGTTCATCGCGTCCACGCTGGCCACGCGGCCCGTCGTCACCAGTGCGGTGTACAGCGCGGCGAAGGCGGGGCTCCTTCAGGTGATGAAGGTGCTGGCGTTGGCGGGCGCGGCGCGAGGCGTGCGGGCCAGCGCGGTGCTGCCGGGCGTGGTGGAGACGGACATGGTGCGCGAGGTGCGCCTGGCGCCTGGCGAGGGGCCGCTGTCCGAGCCCGAGTACGCGCGGCGGCAGGAGGCCCAGCTCGCGGGGCTGCGGGCGCTGCATCCACTCGGACGGCTGGGGCGCCCCGAGGACGTGGCCGAGGCGGTGCGCTACCTGCTGGGCGCGACGTGGATTTCCGGTACCGAATTGGTGCTGGATGGGGGGCTACTGCTGCGGGAGTGAGGCGCGGTAAGACGCGGCCTCGGCTCACAAGGACGATGGAATGCTCATCGACAGACGGCTTCAGCTCTTCGTGGTGTTGGCGGGGGTGTTCGTCACCTCGCTGGTGGTGGGCGACATCATCGGCGTGAAGCTGTTCGAGGCGAAGGTGGGGCCGGTGGTGGCGGTGATGTCCATCGGCATGCTGCCCTTCCCGGTGACGTTCCTCCTCACGGACATCCTCAACGAGTTCTACGGGAAGAGGGCGGCCCGCTTCGTGACGTGGGTGGGCTTCTTCATGGCCATCTTCGCGTTCGTGGTGATTGCCATCGCCGTGCAGGTTCCGTGGGCGCCGCTGACGCGTGCGCCGGACTTCACGGGCGCGGTGGAGGGCTCGTTCAACAACGTCTTCGCCGGCTCGCAGCGCATCCTCGTCGCGTCGATGATTGCGTACCTGGTGGGCCAGTTCTGCGACATCGCCATCTTCAACGGGCTCAAGCGCCTGACGCGCAACCGGCTCTTGTGGGTGCGGGCGACGGGCTCCACGCTGGTGTCGCAGCTCATCGACACGGTGGTGGTGCAGTACGTGGCGTGGACGGGCGTGCTGCCCAACTCCACCATCGTCGACATCATCTACACGTCCTACGTGGTGAAGCTGCTGGTCGCGGTGGGCCTGACGCCCTTCATCTACCTGGGCCACGCCTTCGTCGAGCGCAAGCTGGGCATCGCCCCCGTGGTCCTGGGTGAGAATGGCGAACCCATTGTGCCGCCCGCGCAGCCTGTCACTCCGGAGGAGCAGCCCCGCGCCGCCTGAGCGCGGGGCTCAGCGGCTCAGCTTCCCTGCCGCGCCAGCGGCGTGAGGATGTCCGTCCAGTGGGAGAAGAGGGAGAAGTGCCCGCCGCCCGGGAAGAAGCGGGGCACCGCGCGCGGAAGCCGGTTCGCCAGGTACCGTCCCATCTGCGGCGGGACGATGCTGTCTCCTTCCCAGTACCAGAGGTCCACCTCCGTCCGAATCTCCTCCAGGGGGACGTTCCACGGCTGCGCGAGGATGTGGGCCTCGCGCCGCATGCCCGCCACCCCGTTGCGCGTGGCCTCGTACCGCCAGCCCTGCACCTGCGCGGCGATGCGCGGGTCCGCGAGCACCGCGCGGTCATCCGCCGACGCCTGGGCGCGCAGGCCCGCCAGCGCCCGCGCGGGATTGGCGCGCACCTGCCGGTCATGCATGGCCATCAGCGGATGCAGCAGCCACTCCGGCCACGCGGCCATGGTGTACGCGTTGCGATAGTCCCGGTTCACCCCCGCCATGGCGCCCGGCCGAGCCAGCGGCGCCGCGCCAGAGACCACCGCCGCGCGGGTGATGCGCTCGCCCAGCTTCCAGGCGGACGCGGCGACGTAGGGCCCGCCCGCGGACACGCCGAAGAGGGCGAAGCGGCCAATCCTCAGCGTGTTGGCCAGCTGCTCCAAATCATCGGGGAAGTCGAGCAGCGTGCGCCCGGGCTGGTAGTCCGACAGGCCATAGCCCGGCCGGTCCGGAGTGATGAGGCGCACGCCCAGCGCGTGGGTGAGCCGGTCATCCGGGTGGCGCATGTGGCGCGAGCCCGGGTTGCCGTGGATGAAGAGGACGGGGAGGCCGCTCAAGTCTCCAGACTCGACGTACGCGAGCCGCCGGCCGTCCCGCAGGTGGACGGTGCCTTCGCGGACCTGCACGCCCACGGCTTCGGTTTCGGACGAGACGTTCATGGCTCCATCGGCTTCGAGCGCGCGCCAATCCACGCGGAAATGGAGGGCCACACCTTCGTCGCGCCCTTGCTGGAGGCGGACAGGCCGATGTGGCCCACGGGGTAGCGCCGCGTCTCACAGTCCTGCGAGCTGACCAGGGAGGGCAGCGGCTCGCTCATCGCGGGCGGCGCGATGGTGTCGTGCTCGGCGATGACGTTGAGGATGGCGCACTGGATGCGGCGCAGGTCCACGCGCTCGCCGCCCACTTCCATGAGGCCCTGGGCGAAGAGGTTCTGCTGGTAGCAGTCCTTGATGTACTGCCGGTACACCTCGCCCGGGAAGGGCACGGGGTCCGCGCCCCAGCGCTCCATGGCCAGGAACGTGGTGACGAACTCCGGGTCGTCGATGCGGCGGCACACCTCCAGCCAGCGGGTGAGGCGCTGCACCGGCGCGGCCATGAGGAAGCCGCTCTCCAGCACCGGCGTGGGCACGTTGCCGTAGGCGTCCACCAGCGAGTCCACGTCGAAGTGGCTGGCGGACGTCCACAGCGTGTAGAGGCCGCCCTTGCTGAAGTCCACCGGCGTGGCCTGCGCCACCAGGTTGCGAACGCCCTGGGGGTACAGGGCCGTGTACGCCAGGGCCATGGTGCCGCCCATGCAGTAGCCGTAGAGCGTCAAATCCCGGCTCTTGCTCACGCGCAGCGTCCACCGCACCGCCGTCTGGATGAGCCCGCCGAGCAGGTCATCCCAGGTGAGCCGCTCCTCGTCCTGGCCCGGCACCCCCCAGTCGATGGCGTAGACGTCGTAGCCTTCGCGGGTGAGGTGCTCGATGAGGCTGCGCCCCGGCAGGAAGTCGAGGATGTACCAGCGGTTGATGAGCGAATAGACAATGAGGATGGGCGTGCGGTGGCGCCGGCGCGGGGCCGCGTAGCGCAGCAGCCGCATGCTGCCGCGCGTGTACACGACGGTGTGCGGCGTGGCGCTGATGGGCGGCTCGCGCACGCCCGAGGCCCTCTCGATGAAGGGCTTGAGGTACGGATACGGATTGAAGGGCCGCGACTTGAGCGCGTGCGCGACGGCGCGAGTCAATTCGACCTGGCCGGTGACGAAGGAGCGAAGACGCTGGGGCGTGGACGCGGTCATGTCAGCGGCGGCGCTTGGAGGGCGCGCGCTCCTTGGGCGTGGGCGCGGGGGACTCGGGCTCCGCGCCTTCCTGACGGTGGAGCAGGTCCACCACCAGCTCCAACTGGGTGCCGAGCGCCTCCACCTGGTCATTCATCCGGCGGAGCTGGTCGCGCAGGGTCTCCACCTCGGAGGTGGTGGGCAGGCGCAGGGTGCGCAGCGCGCCTTCCACCAGGCCATTGCGGCGGACGCGGGCGTTGAAGCCCTGCCGCATGAGGGAGCCGCTCACGCGCAGGTACGAGGGGCTCTCGGTGAGCCTGGCGGCCGCGCGGGTGAGGCCCTGCTCGGCGCGGGTGAACACCTTGCCGGTGCGCGTGTCCGGGTGGGTGAGGTGGCCCAGCAGCTTCAGGCCGCGGGCCAGGAGCCCCTGGGACGGCGGCGGTCGTTCCGGATGACTCATGGGCGGACAGGTTAGCCCAACACGCGGCGTTGGGGACGCCGCGGCCAGGGCTCAGCGCTGCCAAAGTGAACCGAGATTCAACTTTTGTGCCTCGAAAGGTTCGGCATGGACAGTGGCGTCGCCGGTGTAGGCGCCCAGCCGCTGCCAGCGCTCGCCCTCCCGCCGGTAGATTTCGAGGAGCTGGATGCGCGGGTCCACGAGCCACAGATGGTTCACGCCCTCGCGGGCGTAGAGCGTCATCTTCCTGGAGCGGTCCAGGGCCTCGGTGGAGAGGGACAGGACGTCACAGAGCCAGTCGGGGGCGAGTTCCACACCCGTTACGTCTGGGAGTTCCGGCATGCGTTCGCGCCGCCACCCGGCGAGGTCTGGCACGAGCACGTTGCCTCCGAGGTGAAGCTCCGGCTCCGGGAGGAAGACCCAGCCTCCGGGCCCCTCTGTGTCAGGCTCCTGGTCGAACGGCCCGAGCTTCTTGCCGAGCCGGAAAGCGGCTCTGCCGTGCATCGTTCGCGGCCGGGGGCTGACGTGCAGCTCACCTTCGATGATTTCCCCGACGACGTTCGGAGGGAGGCGCTCCAACGCCTCGTACACGCGCTCCGGAGGCGACTTGTTACCCATGTCCCCAGAATGCGGCCAGACCGGGGACCTCGCAAGCCGCGCCTCTTCCCGCCCATGGATGGCTTCGCTCATGTGTCGAGCATGCGCCATACCTCTGACATCATCCGGATACTAGAGGACCCTGGAGGTTCACCCGGCTCAGCCCTGCCGCTTCACCGGCAGGGGCCCGAAGGACTGGGACACGGGCATCAGCGACATGACGTTGATATTCACATGCGCGGGCCGCGTGGCCACCCAGTGCACCGCGTCCGCGATGTCCTCGGGCGTCAGCGCCTGGGTGTTGGCGTAGACGGACGCGGCGCGCGTGTCGTCACCCTTGAAGCGGACGTTGGAGAACTCCGTGCCGCCCACCAGCCCTGGCTCGATGTCCGTCACGCGCACGGCGGTGCCATGCAGGTCCGCGCGGAGGTTGAGGCTGAACTGGTGCACGAAGGCCTTGGTGGCGCCGTATACGTTGCCGCCCGGGTAGGGCCACTGCGCCGCCACCGAGCCCATGTTGACGACGTGGCCCCGGTTGCGCGCCACCATGCCGGGCAGCACCGCGTGCGTGCAGTACAGGAGGCCCTTCACGTTGGTGTCCACCATCGTGTCCCAGTCCTCCACGCGCGCCGACTGCGCCAGGTCCAACCCCAGCGCCAGGCCCGCGTTGTTGACCAGCACGTCCACCTCGGCGAAGTCCGCTGGCAGCGAGCGGATGGCCCGCTCCACGGCCTCACGGTCCGTGATGTCGAGCGTCAGGGGGAGCACCCGCTCGCCCAGCTCCGCGCGCAGGGCCTCCAGCCGCTCGGTGCGCCGCCCGGAGGCGATGATTCGCGCGCCGTCCTGGATGAAGCGGCGGGCAATGGCCAGGCCGAATCCCGCGGTGGCCCCGGTAATCAGAACGTTCATGGCAGTCCCCTCGTGGAGCCAGCCCCGCGAGGGCTCGGCTCGTCAGTCGTCTTCGCCTTGATAGATGCAGCCGCTGGTGCACGTCTCGCGGACCACTACCCGGCTGAGCTGGGGCAGGCCCGGACGCAGGCGCTTCCAGATCCACCGTGACAGGTTCTCACTGGTGGGGTTCTCCAGGCCCTCCACCTCATTGAGGTAGTAGTGGTCCAGCTTCAGCCGCACGGGCTCGAAGGCCTCCTTGATGTCCGTGAAGTCCATCACCCACCCGGACTGCTCGCCCACCGGGCCACGCACGTGGACCTCCACCCGGTAACTGTGGCCGTGCAGCCGGCTGCACTTGTGCCCGGGCGGCACGTTGGGAAGCCGGTGCGCGGCTTCGAAGGTGAATTCCTTGAAGATGTCCAAGGTGTCTCCTGACAGCGGGTGGAAGCCGGCTCATATCCCGCGCGCTCCTCCCGACGTCAAGGTACGCCCGCCTCCCTGAAACACCGGCATGTCTCGCCCCGCCGCGCGCCCACGCACCCGGGGGACGCCCGGCGCGACCCTTCGCTCCGCGTGAAAAATCTCCGGGAATATTCCCGCGCGCGTTGCACACATCACACTTCAGCACCCCGCGAAGGCCCACCTGTCGGTGAAGCGGAGCATCCGTCCCAACCCCGCGAAACCACGTTCCCTGTCTCCTCCCTCTACGTCCCGGCAGGCAGGGGTTGCCGCGCTCGGAGGGAATGAACAGCGCGGGGCTCGGAATTGGCGGCCGTCCTCGCGAGCGCCTCCCGCGCCGCGACCCACACCAGGAGTCCGCCAGGATGCGCAACCGCTCGCCGTGGTCCACGGCTCTCTGCTCCGCTGTCCGTGTTGGCCTGCAATGGGAAGGCGGAGCTCACCCAGGAAGGTGGCTCACCTCCGGGCTCCAGCGAGACGCCGTCCACGGGCAACCCCTCCGTTCCCGGCACACCGCCCTCCCACGACGATGACGACACGAACAACCCGGGGCCGTCGGAGCCTCCGCCCGTCATCATCGACATCCCGCCCCCCTTCCCGAATCCGGAGCCGCCGCCTCCCGAGCCGGAGCCTGAGCCCCAACCGGAGCCCGAGCCTCCGCCTCAGTACTCGCGCATCCTCTGGGTGGCGCCCAACGGCAGTGACAGCGCCTCCGCCACGGAGACGGCGCCGCTGCGCACGGTGACGCGCGCGCTGGAGTTGGTGCGGCCGGGCGAGGCCATCTACCTGAAGACGGGCACCTACTCCGAGCGCCTCAAGCTGGAGGAGAAGGGCGGCTCCGCGTCCCACCTGCTCACGCTGCGGGCCGCGCCGGGCGCGAAGCCGGTGCTGAAGCCGTCCGGCAGCGGCTCCTCCATGGTGGACGTGCGCGGTGCGTACTGGAGCCTCGAGGGGCTCACCCTCGACGCTGCGGGCCATGCCTCCTTCGCGGTGATGTTCCGCGGCGCGGGGGCCCACCACGGCGTGCTGCGCGGCTCCACGCTGAAGAACGGCACCGCGGGCGCGGGCGTCAACGTGTGCGAGAAGGCCAGCGACGTCCTCATCGAGGGCAACACCATCTCCCACTTCAACCGCAACGGGGACGACAGCCACGGCGTCATCGTCCAGACGACGGCGCGCAACGTGGTGGTGCGTGGCAACGACATCCACCACAACTCCGGGGACGCGGTGCAGTGCATCGGCCCCGAGGGCGGCGCCACCATCTCCGGCACGCCCTTCGACAACCTGCTGGTGGAGGACAACGAGCTGCACGAGAACCGGGAGAACGGCGTCGACGTGAAGACGTGCACCCGCGTCACGCTGCGCGGCAACATCATCTGGGGCCACAAGATGTCGTCCACCTCGCGCGGCGAGGGCGTGGTGGTGCACCTGTCCGCGAGGGACGTCACCCTGGAGGACAACGTCTTCTACAACAACGGCCGCGCCATCAGCATCGGCGGGGTGCGCCAGGGCGCGCCGCCCACCAACGTCGTCATCCGCCGCAACCTGGTGCGGGACGGCCTGGGCGGCGCGGAGGAAGGCAGCGGCATCCGCGTGGACACGTCCTCGAACGTGAAGGTGCACCACAACACCCTCTGGAACATGCCCGGGCCGTGCCTCACCTTCGGCCAGGGGGACACCGGGGCCAGCGCCAGCCTGGATGTGCGCAACAACGTCTTCTCCGGCTGCGGGGTGGCGGTGCGCGGCGGCCCCGGGCGCTCGGGGGCGGTGGTGGACGCCAACCTCTACTTCCGCACCGCGGGCGCGGCCGTCTACCGCCTCAACGGCGTGGACATGGGCTTCTCGCAGTGGCGCTCGCAGAGCGGGCTGGACGGCCGCTCCCAGGAGAAGGCCCCTGGCTTCGTCAACATCGACACCGGGGACTTCCGCCTGGGGTCGGGTTCGCCCGCCCTCAACGCGGGGCTGTCGCTAGGGCTGACCTGGTGCGGGCCAGGCCCGGACCAGGGCGCCTTCGAGTCGGACTGCCCCTGAGCCATCAGGGCGTGTAGAGTGGGGGCCCCTTCTGCCCTGGACCCCACTCCCCACGTGCCGTCCTCGCTGGAACTCGTATCAGGCATCTCGCTGGTGCCCTCGGACTCACCCGCGCGGGACCTGCTCGCCGCGGCCGCCGCGCGTGCGGGTCTCCGCATGGTGGACGGCCTCGAAGAGGCCTCCCTGGCGCTGGTGGACCTCACCGCGCCGGGAGGGCTCGCCGCGGGGCAGGCCCTGCTGGACGCCGCCCTCGCCGCCCACCTCACGTTGGTGGTGCTGGTGGCGCCGGGCGAAGGCCACTTCGCCACGGCGCAGTCCCTCAAGCCCGCGGACGTCCTCACCGCGCCGGTGGCCATGCACGAGCTGGCCTGACGGCTCCAGTGCGCCGCCGAGCGCCACGTGGAGCGCGAGGAGCAGGCGCGCAGCCAGGAGGACCTGGCGCTCCTGTTGGAGCTGACGGCGGACTACGCGGAGACGTCCGACGTGGAGGTGCTGCTCCACGGCGTCACCCGGCGGCTGGCGGAGAAGCTGGACATCGCGCGCGCCACGCTGGTGATGCTGGGGCGCAGCGCGGAGGAGGGCGTCATCGTCGCCGCCAGTGATGACCCCGCGCTCAAGGACCTGCGCATCGACCTGTCGCGCTACCCTGAGATTCGCGAGGTGATGCGAACGGGCAAGCCGGTGGTGATGCAGGAGGCCTCCACCCACCCGCTGCTGGGGGACGTGGAGCGGCGCGCGGTGGCCGCCCGAGGCATCCACGCCATCGCCGCGTTGCCGCTGCCCATCCGCGGGCAGGTGCGCGGCGTGCTGCTGCTGCGCGCGGCGGGACGGCGGCGCACCTTCACGCCTCGGGAAATCGACTTCCTCACTACCGTGGCGCACGCCACCGCGGTGGCCCTGCGCAACGCGTCCGTGCTCCAGTCGGTGCGCGGGCAGACGGAGGCGGAGAAGACGGCCCGCCTGGCCGCGGAGGAGCAGGCGGCCTCGTTCAAGCCGTACCAGCTCTTCTTCGCGCACGTCAGCGAAGGCGTGGCCATCCTCGACGACAAGGCCTGCGTGCTGTCGCTGAATCCGTCCGGCGCGGCCATGCTGGACGTGGACGCCGCCGACGTGCGGGGCCGCCACCTGCACCAGGTGACTCAGCCGGTGGATGAAAACGTGCTGATGGAGCTGGTGACCACCGCCGCGCGTGGCGAGGCCCGCTCCGGCACGGACGTGGAGGTGCGCACGCGCACGGGCCGCCGCCTGACGCTGTCCATGTCCGCCGCGCCGCTGCGCGACGAGGAGGCGGCCACCATCCTCTCCTTCCGCGACGTCACGGACGCGCGGAGGCTGGAGGACGAGCTGCTCCAGACGAAGGACTTCCTGGAGCGGCTCATCGACTCGTCGGTGGACGGCATCATCGCGGCCGACCTCAAGGGGCGCATCATCCTCTTCAACAAGGGCGCGGAGGCGCTGTGCGGCTACACCGCGCAGGAGGCCCTGGGGGGCGGCTTCTCCGTCCACCAGCTCTATCCGCCGGGCGTGGCGAAGCGGGTGATGGCCATGATTCGGGCGCCCGAGCACGGCGGCAAGGGCCGGCTGTCCCTCATCCGGGAGGAGCTGATGCACCGCTCCGGTGAGCGGGTGCCGGTGAACATGACGGCCTCCATCGTCTACGAAGGGGGCCGCGAGGTGTTCAGCGTGGGCATCTTCACGGACATGCGCGCGCGCATGCAGCTGGAGCGCAAGCTGTCCGACGTGGAGACGCGGCTGGAGGAGAGCGAGAAGAGCGCGGTCATCGTCGCGCTCGCCGGCACCGCCGCGCACGAGCTGAACCAGCCGCTCACCTCGGTGATGGGCTATGCCGAGCTGCTGAAGCGGAAGCTGAAGGAAGACGACTTCGCCTGGAAGCCGGTGGACATCATCTACCGCGAGGCGGAGCGCATGGCGGAAATCGTCCGGAAGATTGGCAAGATTACCCGCTACGAGACGAAGTCCTACATGGGGGCGCAACAGATTCTCGACCTGGACAAGGCCACCTCCCATGAAGACTGAGCCCCGCGCCGTGCGCATCGCCGGCGGCCCTGCCCCCGAGTCCTTCCAGGCCCTGTTCGAGGCGCTCGATGCCCCCGCGGCCCTGTGTGACCCGGCCCTGCGGCTGGTGGCCGTCAACGCCGCCTTCCGCCGCTTCTGCGCCGAACAGCACGCGTCCGTGGAAGGGGTGGCGCACACCCTAGCCGGCGCCAGCGTGCCGGCGGATGGCGCCAGCTGCGACGTGGAGCTGCTGCCCGACCTGCCCGGCGTGGTGCTGACGCTGTCCCGCCGGGGCGACGTGGTGGCCGTCCGCGCGCGCAATGAGCCGGAGCTGTCACGCAACCGGCTGGTGGTGGCGGAGCGGGCCCTGCTGGAGCAGGCGCGCACCGAAGGCGTGCTGCTGGATTTGGGCCGCAGCGTGGCCGAGGCCGGCGGCGAGGAGGAGCTGGTCGCCGCGGTGGCGCGCGGCGTGAAGGAGCTGTTCCCCGGGCGCTCGTTCTGCATCCGCATCACCGACTCGCGGACGGGCGGCCTCACGTCGCTCTACGCGGAGGGGCGACTGAAGGAAGGCGCGCACGAGCCGCTGGTGCTGATGGCGCGCGCGGTGGACAAGACGAGCCTGGACCGCGCGTCCCTGCCCGTGGACCGCGTGGTGGTGCTGGGCGAAGTCCCGCTGCTGTTCCAGGACAGCACCCATGGCGTGAGCGCGCCGCTGGTGGCCAGCGGGCAGCTCTTCGGCGCCATCAACATGGAGTACCCGGCGGACTTCGTCTCCGACGTGCCGCACGACGAGCGCGTGCTGCTCCAGCTCGCCAACCAGGTGGCGGTGGCGGTGAAGAACGCGAAGCTCATCGACGAGCTGACGTTCGTCCGCAAGTACCTGGAGGACCTGCTGGAGAAGGCCAACGCCCTCATCCTGGTGGCGAACCGGGACAAGCAGGTCGTCGTCTTCAACCAGGCGCTCAGCGCGCTCACCGGCTTCGGCAAGGAAGAGGTGCTGGGCCGCGACTTCTTCTCACTCATCCCGGAGAGCGAGCACCTGCGGCTCAACCAGCTCATCGCCGCGGCCATTCGCGGCGAGCCGGTGAACAGCTTCGAGACGCAGCTGCTGACGAGCAGCGGCGCGGAGGTGCGCGTCTCCTTCGCGACCTCCTCCAAGCTCTCCCAGCACGGGGAGGTGGAGGGCGTCATCGCCATCGGTCAGGACATCACGGTGGTGAAGGAGCTGGAGAAGCGCATCATCCACGCGGAGAAGCTGGCCTCCATCGGGCAGCTCGCCGCCAGCGTGGTGCACGAAATCAACAACCCGATGACGGCGGTGGCCACGTACGCGGACGCGCTGCTCCAGCGCTCGCGCATGACGCCGGGGGCCAACCCGGCGGACCAGGAGAAGCTGCGCAAAATCCTGGAGAGCAGCCACCGCATCCTCCGCTTCACGCGAGATCTGGTCAGCTACGCGCGCCCGGCGCAGGACCGGCCGGAGCGGGTGCAGCTCAACGCCGTCGTGGACATGGCGGTGGGCTTCTGCGAGCACGTGGTGGCCCAGGCGCGCGTCAGCATCCAGCGCGAGTACACCGAGCTGCCGCCCCTGTCCGCCGTGCGCGCCAACCTGGTGCAGGTGTTCGTCAACCTCATCACCAACGCGTGCCACGCGATGCCGCCGGGCGGCTCCGTCATCCTGGCCACGGGCCGTGACGGGCAGGACGCGGTGGTGAAGGTGCGCGACACGGGCACGGGCATCGAACCCAAGCACCTGCAGCGCATCTTCGAGCCCTTCTTCACCACCAAGCCGGAAGGGAGGGGCACCGGCCTGGGCCTCTCCATCTGCCAGGGCATCGTGGAGAATCACGGTGGCCGGCTGACGGTGGAGAGCACCCTGGGCGAAGGCACGACCTTCATCGTCCGCCTGCCGCTGCAGCAGGCCTGAGGCCGCGCTCAGTCCCGCAGGTAGTGGCAGGTGTAGCCGCCCGGGTTCTTCACCAGGTAGTCCTGGTGATAATCCTCGGCGGGGGTGAACGCGCTGGCGGGCACAAGCTGCG
Source organism: Myxococcus sp. AM009 (assembly GCF_013372605.1). Taxonomy (NCBI): domain Bacteria; kingdom Pseudomonadati; phylum Myxococcota; class Myxococcia; order Myxococcales; family Myxococcaceae; genus Myxococcus; species Myxococcus sp. AM009. Next base: position 8,837 of record NZ_JABXEP010000008.1, on the reverse strand, counting down.
TGACGACGGGCCGGGGCCACTTCCTGGAGGCCTCCACCCGTGCCTTCACTTGCTCGGCCACGCGCTTCTGGGCGTCGGACAGATAGAAGATGGCGGAGCGGTACTGCGTGCCCACGTCATTGCCCTGACGGTTGAGCGTCGTCGGGTCGTGCATGCGGAAGAACCACTGCTCCAGCAGCGTCTCGTACGTGAGCCGGGTGGGGTCGAACACGACGCGCACGGCTTCGGCGTGGCCCGTCTTGCCCGAGCTCACGTCGCGATACGTGGGCTTGCGAAAGGCGCTGGAGCCGCCCGTGTAGCCCACCTCCGTCTGGACGACGCCGGGAACCTCGCGCAGCAGGTCCTCCATGCCCCAGAAGCACCCGCCCGCCAGCAGCGCCGTCTCCGTGAAGGGCGAGGACTCCTGGCGCTTGGTGGCGGCCGGGACGGGGCGGCCGAAGAGCGGCAGCCAGGCGCCATAGCCCTCCTTCGCCAAGTCATTCACCGCGACGAAGCGCAGGGCCGCGGAGTTGATGCAGTAGCGCGTCTTCGCGGGCGCGGGCCCGTCCCCGAAGACGTGGCCCAGGTGTGAGCCCGCGGCCTTCGAGCGCACCTCCACGCGCTCCATGCCCTGCGTGCTGTCCCGCTTCTCGACGACGCGGGCGCTGTCCACCGGCCTGGTGAAGCTGGGCCAGCCGGTGCCGGAGTCGAACTTGTCGCGCGAGGAGAAGAGGGGCTCGCCGCTCACCACGTCGACGTAGAGCCCCTCTTCGTGATGGTTCCACAGGGGGTTGCGGAAGGCGGGCTCCGTGGCTCCCTGCTGCGTCACCTCGTAGGCGAGCGGGGACAAGGTGCGCCGCACCTCGGCGTCCGAGGGCTTCTCGTAGCGGCGGGCGTCCTGGATGGTGGGGCCTGGCGCGGAGGGCGCGGCCCCGCGGGCCTCGGTGCACGCGGCCAGCACGGCGAGCGTGGCAAGGGCCAGCGGCATGAGCGGGCGGGCCAGGGATGAGGATGGGGTGGGCATGGACGCGGTCTCCGGGCTTTTTGTGGGTACGCGCGAGGCCCCGAAGTGGTTTCCACCCTCACGACTCGCTGCGGGCCTTGTCCTCGTCATCCAGCTCGCGGGTGAACTCCTCGTTCGTGAGCAGGCCCTTGCGCGCCATGATGCGCATCAGCGCCCAGAACTTCCGCTCCAGCTCCTCGACGCGATCCGGGTCTTCTCGCGCCTGTCCGAAGAGGTAGTCCAGGTCGTCCAGCACGCCTGCCGCGTTCTCCACGACGGCCTTGGGCTTCGCGGCGCCGCCCTGTCCGCGCTTCTGCTTGCTCTGCGCCTCGCGGGCGCGAATCAGCTCCGCCAGGGACGTGCGCTGCGTCGCCTCGCCGGGCGGCAGCTCTTCGCCGATGATGACCTCCTCGTCGTCCTCTTCGGACGTCGGCGCCGCGGGGTGTGTCACTGGCGGCGCGGCCTTCGCCGGTTTCGCGGCGGGCTTCGCGGGCGCGGGGCGGCTGGTGGTGGGCGAGGCCACCGGCACCTTGTGGTAGTAGCGGAGGATGGCGCCGCGCACGGTGGACAGCGGCGCCACGCGCGGGCTGACCTTGAGCCCGGTGGTGAACTCAATCTCCTCCACCGCCGTCACGTTGAGCGGATCACTCATCGCCACCACGAGCTGCTTGCGCCCGCCCACGCTCTCCAGCGCGATGGGGAACAGGTCATGCTGTTCACAGAAGCGCGCGCGCAGCATGTGCACCGCCGCCCACTCTGGCGTGGTGGCCGCGAGGTCCACTCGCGGCAGCCCCAGGGCCTGGCTCAGCGCGTCCGCGAGCGTGGCCTCCGTGATCGCACCCTGCGCGATGAGGGTGGCCCCCAGCCGCTGTCCTGATTTCCGGTGAGCCGCGAGCCCCGCTTCGAGCTGGGCGACGCTGATCGCCCGCTGCTCCAACAGGAGCTCGCCAATGCGCTTCCTCGCCATGACTCCGGCCTTAACACGCGCGACGAAACCCAGGAAGCAAGCGCGGTGTCACATCCGGAGGCACTTGGGAATACCCCCCAAAATGCCCGCAATGCTGCTTGGAGTACGAGCTGGCAAGAGGGGGCTGGGCGCAAAATTCCTGTGAGATTTCAGCACTTAACGCCGCTGGGCCTGCCTTGACACCCCAGACGCCCATTCCTAAAGTCGGTACACCGTTTTCAACATCCATTCCTGCCGCCCAACCGGGTGGACCGTCCGCTCGGGGGGACGTCAGGTCTGGAAGGTCCGCTACTAAAGCGGGCCAAAGCTGCCTGTGGAGGCAACACTCGATGAACCTGGCGTCTGTGACGAACCTGACCGTGCTGGCGAATGTCGGCGGCCCTCAGCGGGGCTTCTTCGAAGAAGTCGCCATGCGCTGGGAGGCCGGCCAGTGGGGTATGTACCCCATTGCCGCCTGCCTCATCGTGGCACTCGCCATCATGGTCGAGCGAAGCATCATCCTTTTCGGCAAGGCCTCCATCAACAAGGAGGCCTTCCTGCGTGGCCTGAAGAAGCACATCTACGCGGGTGACCTGGACAAGGCCATCAACTACGTGGCCGGCCAGAAGTCCACGCCGCTGACGAACGTCATCAAGGCCGGTCTGATGAACGTTCCGAAGGGCAACGACGAGGTCCAGGCCGCGCTCGACGAGGCCAGCCTCCGCGAGACGCCGAAGATTGAAGCCCGCACCGGCTACCTCGCCATGCTCGGCAACGCGGCGATGCTCGCCGGTCTGCTCGGGACGGTGTCCGGTCTCATCGCCTGCTTCGAGGCCGTGGCCAACGTGAACCCGGCCGACAAGGCGACGATTCTGGCCAACGGTATCTCCGAAGCCATGAACTGCACCGGCTTCGGGCTGCTCACGGCCATCCCGGCGCTCATCTCCTTCTCCGTGCTGACGGGCCGCACGCAGAGCCTCATCAACGACATCAACGAGACCAGCGTCTCCGTCCTCAACCTCATCGTGGCCAACAAGGACAAGTTCAAGAACCTGAACGTCCCCACGTCGGCCCGCGACGAGGAGTAGGAAGTCCTTCGGGAACCCGGAGTCCGGGCGCGCTGTCCTGTCCCCACGGGTGTGGGGACGCGCGGCGCGCTCCCAGCAGTCTCACCGGCGCTCACTGAGCGCGGCCGAAGGAGAAGAACGCCATGGCCGGCGGAATGGACACAGGTGGAGGTAAAGGCGGCAAGAAGTCGCTCGACACCTCTATCAACCTCACGGCTTTCATCGACCTGATGGCGGTGACCATCAGCTTCCTCATCATGACGGCGGTCTGGACCCAGATTGGCCGGCTCCAGGTTTCGCAGGCGGGTGGCCCCTCCACGGAGGAGGAGCAGCAGCAGGAAGAGCAGACCAAGACGGTCCAGCTCAACCTGCTCATCACGCCCACGGAGCTGCGGCTGACCGCGGACCAGAGCGCCTTCGAGCCGATCCCCCTCACCAAGGATGCGAAGGGCAAGACGGACCTGTCCAAGCTGGTGGCGCGCTTCAAGGAACTGAAGGCGCAGCTGCCGGACCAGTCCGCCATCACCCTGCAGCCTGAAGACAAGGTCCGCTACGAGGACCTGGTCCGTATCATCGACGAGTGCATCGGCTCTGGGCTGCCCCAGGTGTCGGTGTCCGCGGCGATGGGCTAGCCGCTCACGGAGCTCACGACACCTCATGGCCATCCAGGTTCCAGGCAAGCGATACGGCAAGCGGCTCCAGCACTCCAAGGTGTTCGGGCACGGCGTGGCCGCGAAGAAGAGCGGTTACTCCGACCTCCTCATCACCCCGCTGGTCGACATGTTCATCATCATCGTGCTCTTCCTCATCGCGAACTTCTCCGCGACGGGCGAGGTGCTGATGATGACCAAGGACATCGAGCTTCCCGAGGCGGTCAACGTCCAGGAAGTGGAGATGCACCCGGTGGTGATGGTCTCCGGTGACCAGATCAGCGTCTCCGGCACCATCATTGGCCGCGTGGAGGACTTCACCAAGGACGAGTACCTCAACATCCCGTCCCTGGAAGAGAAGCTCCGCGACATGAAGAAGCAGTACGAGGACCTCCACTCCATGGCGCAGGACACGGCCAACACCTTCAAGGGCGACATCAACATCCAGGCCCACAAGGACGTGGAGTACTCCATCATCAAGCGGGTGATGTTCAGCTGCGCCACGGCGGGCTACAACAACATCAACTTCGCGGTGATTACGGCCGGTGGTGGCGACGCGGAGAAGGAAGCCAGCGCCAAGGCCACCCCGTAGCTTCGAGATAATCGGGCCGCTGGCCCAACAGGCGCCCTGGTCCTCGTGGCCAGGGCGTTTTCGTTTTTTGAAGAAGGACTCGTCTTCATGCTGCTTCGTGCCGTCATCTTCGACCTGGATGGAACCCTGGTGGACTCGCTGGGGGACATCGCCGACGCGACGAACCACGCGCTGGCCCACCACGGCCTGCCCACCCACCCGGAGTCCGCCTACCTGCGCTTCGTGGGCAGCGGCGTCCGGGAGTTGATTCGCCGGGCGGTGCCTTCGGGGCAGGACGCGCTCATCGAGCCGGTGCTGGCCACCTACAAGGCCTACTACGACGACCACCTCTTCGACCGCACCGCGCACTACCCGGGCATCCCGGAGCTGCTGACGGCGCTGGCCGCGCAGGGCACGAAGCTGGCGGTGCTCAGCAACAAGTCAGACGACTTCGTGAAGCGACTGGTCACACGCCTGCTGCCGCGGGTGCCCTTCGCGGCCGTGTACGGTGAGCGGCCGGAGCTGCCGCGCAAGCCGGACCCGGCGGCGGCGCTGGCGCTGGCCTCGGAGCTGGGCGTACCGCCCGCGGCCTGCGGCTTCGTGGGGGACACGTCCATCGACATGGACACGGCGCGCGCGGCGGGGATGTACGGCGTGGGCGTGGCCTGGGGCTTCCGCGAGGTGCACGAGCTGCGGGCCCACGGCGCGCGCGCGGTGGCCGCCACCGCGGCGGAGCTGCTGGCGGCGCTGCGGGATGCCAGGCCTTGAACAGGAGGAGGACCCATGAACGCTGATGCCTCGCACCGCCGGCCCCGCGCGCTCGTCTGGCGGCGGTTGCTGTCGCCCGGAAGTGAGTACTTCGAGCTGCGCGCGCGCCCGGAGGGGTGGGAGCTGGCGGGCTCGGTGGTGCTCGTGGACAACGGGCTGCCGCACTTCGTGGAGTACACCATCACCACCAACGCGGCGTGGGAGACCCAGGCGGTCCACGTCCTGCGCAGGAGCGGGGAGGGCGAGGCACGGCTCCAGCTCCGCGTGGACGCGGAGCGGTGCTGGTGGAAGGGCGACGAGGAGGTGGTCCACCTCCGAGGCTGCTCGGACATCGACGTGGCGTGCACGCCCTCGACCAACACCTTGCCCATCCGCCGGATTGGGCTGGACGTGGGGCAGGCGGCGGACGTGCGCGCCGCGTGGCTTCGCATCCCCAGCCTCGCGCTGGAGGTGCTGCCCCAGCGCTACACGCGGCTCACCCAGACGCGCTACCGGTACGAGAGCAACGGCGGCAGCTTCGTCGCCGAGGTGGACGTCGACGCGCACGGGTTGGTGACGAACTATCCCCCTGGCTGGGAGCGCATCGCCGTCGCGGAGGACTGACGCCCGAGGGCGCACTCCAGTCCCGCTTCGCTGTTGAGTGGAGGGCGGCGACCCCGGGCGGTGTGTTGCGCCGGCGACCCATGTCCCCGGACGGCCGCCATTCGAGAAGCCGCTGCGTACAGTGCGGAGCCCATGCGAGCTCCAATGTGCCGCCGCCCTTCCGCCGCGAGACGCGCCGTGGTCCTGGCCACGGCGTGGGTGCTTGGCTGTGGGCGCTCGCCTTCCTCGGGGGAACGCGAGCCCTTCATTCCCCGGGACACCGAGGAGGTGCTGGCGCGCGTGCCGGCCGTGGGGGTGGATGCGCGCGCCCGCGAGCGCGCCGCGCTCCGCGAGGCCCTGGCCGGGCACGCCGGACAACTGGACATGGCGCTGCGATTGGCGCGGTTGGAAATCGAGATGAGCCGCGTGCTGGGCGACCCGCGCTACCTGGGCCGCGCGCAGGCGGCGCTGCGTCCGTGGTGGGACCTGGCCACGCCGCCGCCCGGCGTGCGGTGGGTGCGCGCCACCCTCCACCATGCGCGGCGCGACCTTCGGGCGGCCTTGGAGGACCTGGACGCGGTGGTGAAGGAGGACCCCGGCAATGTCGACGCGTGGCTGCTGCGCGCGGAGGTGCTGGGGATTCAAGGCGCGCATGCCGAGGCGGCCCGCAGCTGCGAGCGGCTCACCGCGCTGACGTCTCCGTTGACGATCGCGGTGTGCGAGGCCCGGGTGCGAAGCCTCGCGGGGCATTCGCGCAAGGCGCACGCGCTCCTGTCGGAGGCGTTGAGGCACAGCGGGCGCAGTCAGGAGACGCGGACGCGCGCACTGGCCATGCTGGCGGAGGCCGCCGCGCTGGCGGGGGACTCCGGCCTGGCGGAGCGCTACTTCCTCCGGGTGCTCTCGCTGGAGCCGAAGGACTCCGCCGCGCGCGCGGCCTTCGCGGACCTGTTGCTGGACGCGGGCCGTGCGCGTGAGGCGGTCGCCGTGGTGATGGACCACACGCAGGATGACCGGTTGCTCCTGCGCCACGTGCTGGCGGAGAACGCGCTCGGCTCTTCTCGCGCGCCCGAAGTCACCCAGGCCTTGTCCCGCCGCTTCCAGGCGAGCCGCCTGCGGGGGGACAACCTCCTCGCGCGCGAGGAGGCCCGCTTCGCGCTCCAGGTGGAGAAGGCGCCGGAGAAGGCGCTCCAACTGGCGCAGGCCGCGTGGGCGTCACGGCGTGAGCCGTGGGATGTGCGGTTGTTGCTCGAAGCCGCGCTGGCCGCGGGCAGGCCGGAGGCGGCCCGGCCCGCGCTGGACTTCCTTCAGGCTTCGGGCTGCGAGGACCCGGGGCTCGTCTACCTGGCCGAGCGCGTGCGGAGTCTGCTGCCATGAGCCGCGTCGCCGCGCTGGCGCTCTTGTGGGTCTCCCTGGCCGCCCAGGCGCACAAGCCGAGCGACAGCTACTTGCACCTGCGTGAGGCGGACGGCCGCGGCATCTCCGGCCGGTGGGACGTGTCGCTCCAGGACCTGGACGACGTGCTCGGGTTGGACGCGGGCGGAGACGGCGCCATCACCTGGGGGGAGGTGCTGGCGCGCGAGGCGGACATCCAGCGCTATGTGCTCGGCCGGCTGGTGCTCGGGGTGCAAGGTGGACCCTGCGCGCTCGTCTCCCGGGACGGGCTGCGCATCCGGCGGCACTCGGACGGGGCCTACGCGGTGCTGGACTTCGACGCGCGCTGCGCTGGCCCCATCGCGCGGCTGGACGTGGACTACACGCTGCTGTTCGACCGCGACCCGCTGCACCGGGGCATCGTGCTCGTGGGCGCGCGTGAGCCGCTCATCTTCTCCGCGTCCCAGCACTTCGCGCGGGTGCGCCTGCGGGACGAGTCTCCCTGGCGCACCGCGGCGCGCATGACGGTGGAGGGGGCGCTGCACGTCGTGACTCGGGCGGACCACCTGCTCTTCCTCTTCGCGCTGCTGCTGCCCTCCGCGCTGCGCCGGGACGCGGACGGGCGCTGGGTGGCCATCGCGGACTTCGGCACGGCGCTGTGGGACGTGGTGAAGGTGGTGTCCGCCTTCACCGTGGCGCACGCGCTGACGTTGGTGGCCGCCACGCTGGGCTGGGCGTCGCTGCCGCCGCGCTTCGTGTCGGCCGCCATCACGCTGGGCATCCTGGTGGCGGCGCTCGACAACGTCCGCCCGCTGGGGCGGGGGACTCGCTGGATGGTGGCCTTCATGCTGGGGCTGCTGCACGGCTTCGGCTTCGCGTCGGTGCTGGCGGGAATGGGGCTGTCCGCGGGGCGCCTCGCGTCCGCGCTGCTGGGCTTCAACCTGGGCGTGGAGCTGGGACAGGTGGCCTTCGTGGCCGCGCTGCTGCCCCTGGCCTTCCTCCTGCGCGAGGCGCCGCTCTACCGCCGCGCCGTCGTGGTGGGCGGCTCGGTGGCCGTCGCGCTGCTGGCGTGCCTTGGGTTGGCGGAGCGCGCCCTGGGCGTGTCGGTTACCTGACACGCGGGCGCGTCACACGACCGTGACCCTGTACTTGTCCTTGTCCTCCGCCCGGTTGTGGGCGGTGACAGCGGCGATGATGTGGCACACCCAGCCCAGGCACCCACCGGTGCCAATCCAGAAGCCTGGGGTGATGATGAGCCAGAACAGGCCCCGGAGCAGGTCCCCGTTGTAGATCTGCCCCACGCCAGGGATGAGAAAAGACAGCAGGGCTGCGATTGCGGGACGCGACATGGTTCGGGTGACCTCCGTGTCTTCCCCTACGGGCGAGTTCCGGAGCCATTGCATTTCGCCTATCGGCTCCTGGACGGTTGCCTTCCAGTCAGCCGGGGGGAAGGTGCAATGGCGACGGTGCCCCGGCTAGCATGGCCCTCATGGATACCTGCCGGGTCGGCGCGCGGGTGTCGGGGGGAAGGGTCATCTTCGGGCTGCTCCGAGCCAGTGCACGTGGAGTTCAAGGCCGGCATCTGATGGAGATGCTGGGCCTGGTCGTCGTGTATCTCCTCGCGGGAGGCCTGGGTCAGAAGGTGGCCACCGTGGGCAACATCAGCCCGGCCTGGCCTCCGGCGGGAGTGTCCCTGGCGGCGCTGGTGGTGCTGGGGGTGTCACGCTGGCCCGGTGTCTTCGTGGGCGCGTCGGTCATGTCCGTCCTGGTGGAGGTGCCTGTCGTGGCGTCGCTCGGCGTGGGCGTGGGCAACACGCTGGCGGCGGTGCTCGGCGTGGGCCTGCTGCGGCGGGTGGGGTTCGACAAGGGGCTGGAGCGGATCCGCGACGTCGTCGCGCTG
>NZ_JABXEP010000089.1:0-33604 GCF_013372605.1 Myxococcus sp. AM009 | reverse complement strand
GTCCCCCACCCGCCCGCGATTCTGGCAGTGACGAGAGCTGGCGGTCCTGACGCACGTCAACGACGGGTGCGGCGTGCCAACGAAGCGCCAGACGCGGCACGACCCACCACACGGAGCGCGCCCCTCTCCCATCCGCGAAGCCCGGCTTTTCCTCGCCGGGGCCTTCATGCTAGCTCAGCACGTCAATTAACCCAGGAGGTTAATAATCATGAGCGAGCCGGACACGAAGCCCCGGAAAGCAGCCCGGAAGGGCGCGCTGGAGAAAGGGCTGGAGCAACTGAGCCTGGAGCTGGCGCGAACGGGCTTCTCGGCGGGCCCTGTGGAGTTCCGGCTCGTGCGTCCGCTCGCGGAGCGAGGCAACGGGGAGCAGGTGCTGCTCTTCGAGCGGCGCCTTCGCCACGGGCCCCCGGGCCAGGTCGTGGTCAAGTGCCTCCAGAACCCCGCCACCTTCCTGATGCGGCAGCGACTCAAGGAGGAGGTGCTGCTGGCCTTCCGCCTGCGGCATCCCGCCATCGCCCAGGCCCACCACTTCCGCGTCATCGGCCGGCAGCCTCACGCGATTCTGGAGTACGTGGAGGGGCCCTCGCTCGACTCGCTCATCACGGTGGCGCTGATGCGGGGCACGCCCCTGCCGCCCGCCTTCGCCGTGTACGTCGCCACCGAGCTCGCGGACGCGCTCCACCATGCCCATACGCTCGCGGACGAGACCGGCAAGCCGCTGGGCATCATCCACCGCGACGTGAGCCCTCGGAACATCCGGGTGGAGCGCGCCACCGGACAGGTCAAGCTGACGGACTTCGGCGCCGCGTACTCGAAGCGGGTCGGCCGGGAGGAGACGCCTGAGAAGCTCCTCAAGGGCGACCTCATGTACGCCTCTCCTGAATACCTGTCTGGCGCGCCCATGGATGCGCGCTCCGACCTGTTCTCACTCGGGCTGGTGCTGCTGGAGGCGCTGACGAACCGCCACCTCTTCGGCGCCTGGCTCCTCGATGACGCGCCGTCCCCTCCTGACGCCGTGTCCGGCTTCCACGCGGACGAACCGCCAGACCTGCCTCTCCATCAGATACTCGCCCTCACGAAGCGCTGCACCCAGCACGACGTGGAGCGCGCGACGGCCACGCTTCCTCCGGGGCTTCAGCCCATCCTGCGCCGGATGCTCGCGAAGGCGCCCCAGGAACGGTACGCCACGGCCGAGGCGCTCCTTCACGAACTGCGCGCCCAGCTCCATGCCCTGATGCCCGGGTACGGACGCGCGGAGGCGGCCCAGGACATGGCGCGCGCCATCGCCGATGCCAGCGGCATGCGCGGGCTCGGGGAGCCCATTGAAGGCGGCATCTATCCGCCCGGGCTCGACGCGCACGAGCTGATGCCGGACACGGAAGAGGACGCCGGGTGAGGCGGCCATGGCCCGGCGACGCTCAGCGCAGGAGGACCTTCGCCATGAGGATGAGCACCTGGCGCTGCTCCTCATCCAGCCTTCGCGCGAGCCCCGTCAGCAGGTGCACGGAGGGGGGCGCATCCTCACGGCCCGCTCCCCGGCCCTTCCTCCGCGTCGGTGGCTCAACGCTCCCGAGCACGACCTCCGGGGAGACCTTCAGCGTCTCACAGAGCCGGACCAGGGTGGGGACGCTGGGGAGCATCCGCCCCCGCTCCAGCCGGTTGTAGACGATGGGGGAGAGGTCCATGCGTCCCGCCACCTCGACCTGGGTGAGGCCCAGGCGCTCCCGGGCGGCGCGAGCGGCACTTCCAATGGCTGTGGCCAGCTTCTCGTTCATGGGAGGGGCGGACCTCGCGGAGCCCGCGAGGCTCCGGCGTCATACCATCCAGCCGAGGCCCCGGCATCCCCCGGGGCACCAGCCGCCTGACCGCCGCGCGGGCGGTGAACCCACGCCGTGATGGCAGCCCCGCGTTACCTCCATGCACCCACGCGACACAGCGCAGTCAGCGGAGCCCACGCCCGGCGACGACGTGGGCGGCTACCTCTTGCTGGGGCTGGCCGGTCAGGGCGGCTTCGGCAAGGTGTACCTGGCGGAGCGCGGTGGGCAGCGCTATGCGCTGAAGCTGCTGCCGCTGACGGGCGCGGGGCTGGGCGCGTGGGGCGAGCGCGAGCTGCTCATGCTGGCGAAGGTGCGGCACCCCAACGTCGTGCGGCTGCTGGGCCACTGGCAGTGGCCGGACCGGACGCCTCGCTTCCTCGTCATCATCATGGAGTACGTGGACGGCCAGCGGCTGGACGTCTGGGCGGACCTGGAGAACCCGTCCGCGCACGCGGTGCTGCTCCGGGTGCGCGACGTGGCGCGAGCGCTGCGGGCGCTCCACCAGCACCGGGCGCTGCACCGGGACGTGAAGGAAGCCAACATCCTCGTGCGCGCGGCGGATGGCGAGGCCGTGCTGGTGGACCTGGGCGTGGGCAGCCACGAGGACGTGTCGCACGCCACGGGTGGCTCGCTCCCTCCGGGCACACGCGCCTATCTGAGCCCGGAGGCCTGGCGCTTCCACCTGGAGCACCGCGACTGTCCCGACGCGCACTACCGCTCCACGGCGGCCGACGACCTCTATGCCCTGGGCGTGGTGCTCTACTGGCTGCTGACGGACAGGAAGCCCTTCGCCCTGCGCATGGAGGGCGACGAGGCGGCGGTCATCTCCCAGCCGCCCGAGGCGCCGCGCATCCGCAATGGCCGCGTGCCCGAGGCGCTGAGCGCGCTGTGTCTGCGGCTGCTGGACAAGGCGCCCGAGAACAGGCCCGACGCAGGGGCCCTGGTGGAACACCTGGACGAGCTGCTCACGCGGGAGGGCGCGGACTGGCACGCGCCTCTGTGTGACGGCCACGACGCGCACAACCTCACCACCCGGCCCGGTCCCGATGCGGACGAGGAAGCGGCGTGGTTCAACGAGGTACGCGAGGAGCTCCCGCCGCGCCGGGGGCAGCGGCCCTGGCTCGTCCGTGAGTTCGTCACCCCATCACCCGCGCCGGCAATGTCCCTCACCGTGGACTCGCCGTCCCCGCCTTGGCATATCCACCAGGCGCCGGTGCCTTCGAGACTGCCTGCGCTGACGCCGGTGGCGCATGCTCCTACGCCAGAAGAGCGCACGGGGCGACCCGGTGTGCTGCTGGGTTTCGCGGCGCTACTGGGCATGGTGGCGCTGGCATACCTTGGAGGCATGAAGCAGGGGCCGCCGGGTGACGCGAGGACAGGTGTGCCACCTGTCCGGAAAGTGGCATCACCGGCACAGCCGCTGGAGAGTAACGGGGCCGCGGCGCCGCACGCAGAAGAGGTCCTCACTCCCGCGGCCATCGCCCTTCCGGCGAGGACGGAAAAGGAACCAGCTCCCGTGATGACGCAGAAGCAGGCTGGCAAGCTCCAGCGCCCCACGTCGCACAGCACCTCGGGCAAGGCGCTCAAGGTGGCGGCCACGGCCTGCACGCTACTGGGGTGCCCGGGGGCCCAGGTCCGCGCGCCGCCGCCTCCGGAGCCGTGTCCTCCCGGGGCGGTGGAGATGATGGCGCAGCTCGGCATCGACGTGGGGGACAAGGAGGGGTGGAGCTTTGGCGGCGGTGCCCGGTTCCTCACCGTGCGCGAGGGTTGGACGTCGGTCCGCATCGCCGGAAGGGACTTCGGTGACATCCCGAACGGCTCCGTGGCCTCCGGCCGGCTCGTCTTCGGTGACCGCGTCTATGGCCGCCTCACCCAGGTGCGGTTTGATGACACGGGCCGCACGGTTCCCGTCTGCTTCGAGTTGCTGACCACCGGGAGCAAACGGGGCCTGGAGATGGAGCCCGGGGATGCTCCAGGTACCGCGAGGGTCTTCTCCGTGGGCTTCCTGCGCGCGGTGAGCCACTTCGAGTAGGACCTTCCGGCCCAGACCCGCGCGGGGGGCATGCCAGGGCACGCCGCGCTCCCCCACGAGAGTCTCCTCCACGCATCCAGCCAGAGGTTCCGCTTCGTGCTCGCTTCGTCCCTTTCCTTGCTGCTACCGGCCTTGCTCGCTGGGAACGTCACGGTGGAGCAGGGCGCTGCGCAGTGCCAGACGGGCATCCGCCACGTCGAACTCACGACGACGGCGGAGACCCCTCCCGCCCAGGTGTGCGTCAGTCCAGGGCAGGCCATGCTCATCAACTTCGACGGAGCGCTCGTTCCAGGCTCCATGGCGATCGACGGCGCGGAGCGTTTCGCGCAGGCGGAGCTTGGCTCCAGCAGCCTCAAGCTGGTGCCCTCTGAGAAGCTGGTGCCAGGAGAGCGGCTGCGGCTGACGGTGCGCTTCCAGGACAGCGCCGCGCCGACGAGCGCGACCCTGTTTCTGGTGGTCCACCCCGCCCAGGCCGAGTCATTGGTAGACGTCCACCGGCAGACACGCACCGTGGAGTCGTACCACCAGGAACTGCGGGCCCGGGACGCTCAACTGCGGCAGCTTCGCGAGGAAAACGCTCGGCTCCGCGTTGAGACCACCGGCCCTGGCGGGCTGGCGGGACTTCACACCGCGGGACTTCTCGATGACCAGGCTTTCAGGGCAATGGATAGCAGCGCGAGCGTTCGAGTCCCGCCCACGAGCGCGCTGCTGTCGGATGGCGCACTGCTGAGCTTCCGCGCCGCCGGGCGCGTCGCGGTGACGATGCGCCTGCTGAATCCCGAAGGCTCGGCGCCCTGGACGGTCAAGGACGCGCGGATGGTCCTGGTCGGCAGGAAGGGTGTGGAGTTGAAGGTGCTGAAAGTGTGGCCAACGTCGCCCATCCTGCCCGGCAAGACGCTCTCCATGGTCGTGGAGGCGGAAGTCGCGGGGACGTATGCGCAGGGGCCCTACACGCTCCAGCTCTGGGAGGCAGAGGGCGGAAGGAAGGCCATCATCCAGGGCGTGATGCTGCCATGAAAGCGGGCAGGCATCGGCTCACGCCTGGAATGCAGCAGCGTCGCTCCACTGGCTCACGGGGATGAAGCGCAGCCCCTCCGGCTTCAGCGCCAGCACCTGATCTGCCAGCGACTGGTGGAAGACGTGGGTGGAGGGGGTCTCCGACAGGCAGAACGCAAGCCGCCGCTCCAGCGGAATCTCCAGAAGCACCGGCTCGTCCAGCACCAACCTTCGAACTCCGAGGACCTCCCCGTCGTCATGGAGCGACAGCACCGAGCGCTCACGGTCGACGCAGGCAATCCAGTTGTGGACGTGCATGATCCAATAGGGTCTCACATCATCAGGCGTCACTCGGACATCCGCCGGGATGAACTGCACCCCGTAGATGGCCAGCGGCTCCAGAGCCTCCTTGAAGCGAGGAGAGAACACCGGCTCGGGCAGCTCGTGGAAGTCCACCATGAGGGGATTCCTGGGGATGGGCTTGCCCAACCTGAGCTTGACGGGACGCCCCAACGGCTTGACAGGCCTGGGCCTCACCAGCCCCACGAAGAACTCGTCCCAATCCATCATGGGATAGTCATTTGAGGCGACAGACTCCAGGACGCAGTATTCGTTCTGCATGGAAGTCACGCTCCAACGACGAGGGCTCGTGGGGGCAGCGACTGTGTCGTCACGCCATGAGCCAGCCCGTGATGGCGTCCCTGTGGGCATGGTGCCGCAGTGGGTTTCTGGCTGATGCTCCGCAAGCCGCCACAGCCCACGCCGCCCACCCGATAGTCGAGTCCATCCCGGGTAAGCGTCCACAAGCCCGACTCGATACTTTTCAGAATCTCCGCGCTCACCTTGTCCAGGGTCGCGGCGAGAGCGTCCGGGTTCGAGCAGCACTCGCCCGACGACACCCGCCGCTCAAGGTCACGGAGCCTCTTCTTCACGGCCTTGGGGTACGGCAGGTGCAAGTCATGGGCGAAGCCTTCGGCGTGGTTGCCCCGGTGCACCGCCACACCCAACTGGCACGCCAGCGCCATCTTCATTGGGAGGAAGACACCGTTCCGACTCCGGTCCGGGTGGTAGCCGAACTGCGTGCAGAAAGCGGCCCATTTCGGATTGTCCAGCGCCTCCAGGCAGATGAGGTGGTGCGCCGCCAGCGAGAAGGGCCCCGCGTACCACGGATGCGTGGACAGCTCCCGCCCCTCCAGCATGTTTCGCCCCAGCACCGCCGAGTTCCCCAGGTTGCACCCCACCCTGCCCTTCCTGTCGAAGGCGTGCGCCTCCTCCCCGCAGTAGCCACACGGCTCCTCGGGCTCCCTCTGCGCCACCTCCTCCTCTCGCACCGCCTCTGGCGGCGCGCCCTGCGGCTGCATGAGGGGGAATGGCGCCGTGTTGTGGTCATTCAGCGTGAAGAGGTCGAAGTTGCGCACCACCGGCCTGCCCTCGATGAAGACGTCAGCGGAGTAGCTCACCGGGTGGGCGCGCCCCTTCGTCGTCCCCGACGTCACACCTCCGCCCGCCGTGCCCGCCTCGTTGCCGGTGGACCTGCCCAGGTATGAGTCCCGCAGGGCCACCGACGCACCATTGATGCGCACCGTCCGGGAGCCATTCTCCAGGTCCCGGCTCACCGCGACGTTGGGGAGCGGCACGGGCAAAGGCCCTCCCGGCGAAGGCACCCGGCAGACGTCCGGAAAGCCCACCACCGTGCCGCCGCTCTCCGTGGTGACCGGCGTCATGCCATTCACATAGACCTCGCCCTTGTCGGACATGCGTGCCCCCCACGATTCCGCGCAGCGCCCTCGCGCAGTCTTACCTGACAGGCCATGCGCCGTGGAGCAGACCCAGCCACTTCTATCCAGCAGGTGGCAGCGGGTCCCCTCCCGCACGCGCCCGGGTGATGGTCGCCTCGGCGCCGAGTTCACCCGCGAACTTCCACCTGCCTCGCGGTGTCAACGCCCCCCCCGGGCAGGTGCCACCGCGCCTGGCTCGCCCCAGCTTCCCGCCGCTCTCCAGCCGAGGCCTCGCCCGGCGGACAAGCACACCTTTCCACCGGCAACACCGGCACAGCTTCCGACGCGAACGGACACCGCCGCCGGGCTTGCATCCTTGGAGCTTCAAATTTAAATTATCTGCCGTCCGACCAAAGTACCTATAAAATCAAGGCAAACGCCCCCATGTTCCTGGACGAGCTCGACCACCGCATCATCGACATGTTGCAGCGCGATGGCCGCGCCACGCAGCTGGAGCTGTCGCGCGCGGTGAAGCTGTCCCAGCCGGCGGTGGCGGAGCGGATCCGCAAGTTGGAGGAGCGCGGCGTCATCACGGGCTACTCGGCCCGCGTGGACGCGGCGAAGCTCGGCAAGGACATCACGGCCTTCATTGGCGTGAGCATCGAACACCCGAAGTACTTCGACGAGTTCCTGAAGCAGGTGCTGTCGCTGCCGGACGTCCTGGAGTGCCACCGCGTGGCGGGCCAGGACTCGTACCTGCTCAAGGTGAAGTCGGCGAACACCCGCTCGCTCGACTCCCTGCTGGTGGAGACGCTGCGCACCATCGCGGGCGTCACCCGCACGCAGACCACCATCGTCCTGACGTCCATGAAGGAGGACACGCATGTGCAGGTGCCTCCAGAGAACCCGAAAGGAGCGTGATGCATGAGCGCTGACGCGATGAGCGCCCCCCTCCCCCCGCCGCCCGTATGGCGGCTGGCCCAACGGATGTCCCGCATCAAGACGTCCGCGGTGCGCGAAATCCTCAAGGTCGCCGAGCAGCCCGACATCCTCTCCTTCGCGGGGGGCCTGCCGGCCCCGGAGCTCTTCCCGCTGGAGGCCATCGCCGAGGCGCACGCCGAGGCCCTGGCCACCGAAGGCCGCGCCGCGCTCCAGTACAGCACCACGGAGGGCTTCGGCCCGCTGCGTGAGTGGATCTGCGGCCACCTCCAGAAGCGCGGCCGTCAGTCCAACGCGGACCAGGTGCTGATTACCAACGGCTCGCAGCAGGGCATCGACCTGGTGGCCAAGGTGATGCTGGACCCCGGTGACCTCATCATCGTGGAGAACCCCAGCTACCTGGCGGCGCTGCAGACGTTCGGCGCCTACGAGGCGCGCTTCGCCACCGTCGGCAGCGACGACCAGGGCATGCGCACCGACGACCTGGAGCGCCTGCTGGCCACGCACAAGCCCAAGCTGGTGTACGTGGTCGCCAACTTCCAGAACCCCAAGGGCACCACCCTCTCCCTGGAGCGGCGGCGTGAGCTGGTCCGCCTGGCCCAGCAGCACCGCTTCCTCATCCTGGAGGACGACCCCTACGGCGAGCTGCGCTTCCGCGGCGAGCACCTGCCGTCCCTGGCCGCCTTCGACGACGAGGGCGTCGTCGTGTCGCTGGGCACCTTCTCCAAGACGCTGGCCCCGGGCATGCGCCTGGGCTGGGCGGTGGGCCCGCGCGACTTCGTCCGCAGCCTGGCGGTCGCCAAGCAGTCCACCGACCTGCACACCGCCACGCTGGCCCAGCGCGCGGTGGTGAAGCTGCTGGCGCGCTTCGACTACGCGGCCCACCTGGAGTCGCTGCGCCCCGTCTACGGCGAGCGCGCCCAGGCCATGCTGGACGCCCTCCAGGTCCACATGCCCGCCGGCACCCGGTGGACGCACCCCGAGGGCGGCATGTTCCTCTGGGTGGAGCTGCCCGACGGGCTGGACGCCCAGGCGCTGCTCCCCAAGGCGGTGGAGCAGAAGGTGGCCTTCGTACCGGGCGCGCCCTTCTTCGCCAACACCCCGCGCCCGGAGTTCATGCGCCTCAACTACTCCAACCGCCCGCCAGAGCTGATTACCGAGGGCATGCGCCGCCTGGGCGCCGTGATTGCCGCCGAGCTGGGCTGAGCCGCTGACGGAGCGTCCTTGCCGCGCCGCGTCGGAAACGGCGCGGCGCTCTTCACTTCAGCGAAGTTGAAGCTTGATTCAGGTTTCAAATCGCTCGCCGCTGGCCAGCGCGGTCGGGGTTTCGTACCCTGCGCGGCATTTCGTACCACCCCACCTGCCGGAGAGACACATGCAGCTCAAGGACCTGAAGATCATCGTCACGGGCGGCGCCCAGGGCATGGGCGCGCACTTCGCGCAGCGCCTGCATGAGGCGGGCGCCCAGGTGGCAGTGGGCGACGTGGCCGAGGAGCGCCTCGCCTCGCTGCCCGCCGGCATCCACCGCCGCAAGCTGGATGTGTCCTCCGAGGAGGACATCGTGTCCTTCGTGAGCTGGGCGCAGGGCGCCATGGGCGGCCTCAACGGCCTCATCAACAACGCGGGCATCCTCCGGGACGCGCTGCTGGTGAAGAAGGACCGGACCACCGGAGAGGTGAAGAAGCTGGCCACCGCCGACTGGAACGCCGTCATCGGCGTCAACCTCACGGGCGCCACGCTGATGGTGCGCGAGGTGGTGGCGAAGGTGGCCGAGTCCGGCCAGAAGGGCGGCGTCGTCGTCAACATGTCGTCCATTGCCCGCCACGGCAACCGCGGCCAGTCCAACTACGTCTCCGCGAAGGCGGCGCTGGCGGCCAACACCGTCACCTGGTCGCGCGAGTTCAGCCCCTTCGGCGTGCGCGTGGGCGCGGTGGCCCCGGGCATGATTGAGACGCCGATGACGCAGGGCATGAACCAGAAGGCCCGCGACGCGCTGGTCTCCAACATCCCCGTGGGCCGCATCGGCCTGCCCGAGGACATCTGGCTCGCCGTAAAGTTCATCTTGGAGTGCGACTACTTCAACGGCCGCACCATCGACGTGGACGGCGGCCTCAACTTCTGAGTGAGGCCCCTCCTCCGGGCGGCACGGCGCCGTGCCGCCTGGAGGTCCGCTGGGGAGCCGCGCCTCACCGCCGGCTGGCGTCGCTGAGGCGCAAGTCCCGCAGCAGCGCGGGCTCGTCCGCGTAGAGCAGCTTGTAGGCGCTGTAGCTGCCCAGCACCTTCTTCACGTACCCGCGCGTCTCCTCGAAGCCGATGTGCTCCACCCACTCGTCGAGCTCCGCCTCGGGCAGCGCGTGCCGCCAGCGCTCCACCGCCCGGGGCCCTGCGTTGTAGGCCGCCACCGCGTAGGCCACGTTGCCGCCGAAGTGCTTGAGCAGCTGTCCCAGGTACGCCGCGCCCAGGCGGATGTTGGTGTGGGGCTGGAGCAGCGCGGACTCGCCCGGCATCGGCATGTCCAGCGAGTCCGCCACCTGCCGCGCCGTGGCCGGCATCAGCTGCGCCAGGCCCAGCGCGCCCGTGGCTGAACGCGCGCGGGCATTGAAGCGGCTCTCCTCGCGGATGAGGCCCTGGAGCAGGTCCGGGTCCACGCGGTGGGCCCGCGCGTAGCGGGCAATGGACGTGCGGTACGCCAGCGGCCAGGTGGCCTCCCAGACGGGACGGGACGCGGCGCTCAGCGGACCGTGCACCTCCTGCTTCAGCGAGGTGCGCGCCACCTGCCGCGCGGCCCGGTTGCGGCCGGTGCGCTTCAGCGTCTGGTACAGCAGCCGCGCCGGGGCCTCGGGCAGCGCGCGCGCATCCACGGCGAGAAATTCCTCCACCGCGCCGGGCAGCCCCAGGCGCATCAACTCCACGCCCGCGTTGAAGCGCGCGTCCTTCGCCAGCGCGCCGGGCGGCAGCGGCCAGATTTCCTCGGACTCGCCCACCTCCGCCACGGCGTCGTCCGTCGGGGTGTCACCGCGACCGGAGCCGCCGGTGCCCTCCAGGGACTCGGGAGGCACGGGCTTGGGGTAGAGCCGCGCCAGGCGCTCTGGTGAGAGCAGCGCGAGCCGTGAGCGCGCCAGCATCCCGTACCAGGCCGCGGGGCGCTCGGCGGCGATGTGCGCGTAGGCCTCGAGCGCCGCCTGCGCGGAGGCGCCGGACTCCTGCATGCGCGCGCGCCAATACCGTGAGCGCCACAGCGCCTCGTCCGTGCGCGCCGCCTCGGGCAGGTGCTCCACCGCCGTCAGCGCCGCCAGGGCCGCCGGGGCGTTGGCCTTGCGGGAGTGCAGCCAGAAGGCGCGGAAGAGCGACTCCGAGGCGAAGTTCCCCGCCGGGTAGCGCCGCGCGGCCTCTTCGTAGCGCGCCAGGGCCGTGTCCGCGTCACCCATGCGCTGGAGCAGCCACGCTTCGAAGAAGAGCGCGTCATCCGCGTAGCCATGCTCCGGGTAGTCCCGAGCGAGCGTGGCGTAGGTGGTGATGGCCGCCTTCGGCTCCACCACCGACTGGGAGTAGCCCAGGATGTAGAGCGCCTGGGGCCGCTGCTCGGACGCCGTGCAGCGCTCCACCATGGGCTCCAGCACGGCGATGGCCCGGCGGTGCTTGCGCTCCTTGCGCAGCGCCCGGCCATAGGTGAGGTGCGCGCGGCAGGCCAGCTCGTCTGGCAACTCCAGGTGCGGCAGCACCTTGTTCAGCAGCGCCATGCCAGCGTGGTTGCGGTGCAGCTCCACCAGCGCCTCGGCGCGGCGCACCCGCCACTTGAGGGGCAGGGGCAGGCCCTTCAGCCGCTGCTCGGCGCGTCTGGCCTCGCGCGACAGCGGGCTGGTGGCCCACACCTCCAGCAGCGCGCGGTGCTCGGCGTTGTACTGCCCTTGCGCGCGCGCCAGGTCGCAGATGGTCAGCAGCGCCTTCATCCGGAGCGCGTCTGGCCCTCGGGACTGGCGGCTGTCGATGAGCTCCTGGAGCGCCGTCAACGCGCCGGGGATGTCCCTCTTCCGCTGGAGCACCCGCGACAGGCTGAAGCGCGCCTCCGGGTACAGCGGCGAGCCCGGGCTCACGCCGCGGTACTGCCCCGCCGCCGTGTCCAGCTTGCGCAGCCGCTCGTTGGCCTGGGCGGCCCGCAGCAGGCCGTGGTCGCGCAGCGCGCCGTAATCATCCGCCAGCGCGGCGAACTCCTCGGCCGCCGCCGCGTGGTTGCGCGCCAGCAGCGCGCTCTGCGCCATGAGGAAGCGGACCTGCGGCGTGGCCTCCTCCTGGGCGAGCAGCGCCCTCACGCGTGCGTAGCGGCGACGCCGGAATTCGGAATGCGCCTTCGCCAGCGAGCCCTCCGCGAAATACGGCGCCAACCGCTCCGGCCCGAAGGCCGCGGTGGACAGCTCACCGTCGGTAGGCTGCGCGACGGAGGAGTCGAGCAGCGCCTCCAACTGGTCCTCGGAGAGCACCTCGCCGGGCTCTTCCTCCAAGGGCGCCTGCGCATGGGAGGGCGTGGCGCCCAGCATGCCCGCGCAGGCGAGAAACACCACGGCACCTGCTCGAAGTCCCACCATGACCGCCCTCTTTCTTGAACCCGGGGCGGCAATGCATCGTCACTCGGCGCGCGTTGGGGAGCCACCCTCCCGGCACACCCGGACGCGCGCGTCAGCCAGCGGATACAGCGCCAGTGTGTGCGCCGGGGACAGTGCTCGAAACCCAACGGGCGCACTCCACGCGCGGGCTGATTTTCGCCCACGGAGAACTAATGCAACACGATTGCGAATAAGAATCCGCCGTGACATATGTCGGGGCCGCGCGAGGCGACATCCGCCCACGCGGTTCTCCACTCAGTGCCGGGACAAGCGATGCATCTCCGAACTCTTCATCTGGCCCTCCTGGCCGCGACGGCCATCCTCCTGGGGGGCTGCGGCGCCTCCGACGCCCCCGAACCCATCGAGTGCGGTGGCTACGGGCACCTGCATGGTGACCACTGCCACTGTGACGAAGGCTATGAGGCGGACGGCCTCACCTGCGTCCCCGCCGAGGAGCCCGTCGTCGAGTGCGGCGGCCATGGGCACCTGCACGACGACCACTGCCACTGTGACGCGGGCTACACCGAGCAGGACGGCACCTGCGTCCCGGCCGAGGAGCCCGCGCCCGACTGCGGCGAGCACGGCCATGCCCATGGCGACCACTGCCACTGCGACGAGGGCTACGTCGAGCAGGACGGCACCTGTGTCCCGGCCGAGGAGCCCGCGCCCGACTGCGGCGAGCACGGCCATGCCCATGGCGACCACTGCCACTGTGACGAGGGCTATGTGGAGCAGGGCGGCACCTGCGTCCCGGGCGAGGAGCCCCCGCTCGACTGCGGCGAGCACGGCCACGCCCATGGCGACCACTGTCACTGTGACGCGGGCTACGTCGAGCAGGGCGGCACCTGCGTCCCGGAGCCGCCGCCCGTCACCCCGGAGCTGCCGGAGTACACGCTGGTTCCCATCGGCTACCCC
Organism: Myxococcus sp. AM009; assembly: GCF_013372605.1. Classification (NCBI taxonomy): domain Bacteria; kingdom Pseudomonadati; phylum Myxococcota; class Myxococcia; order Myxococcales; family Myxococcaceae; genus Myxococcus; species Myxococcus sp. AM009. Next base: position 20,586 of record NZ_JABXEP010000089.1, on the reverse strand, counting down.
TCTGGCACCGGCAGCCATGCCCAGGCGATGAATGACGCCGGGCAGGTGGTGGGCAACGTGCGCTCGGCCGTGGTGGGTGGCACGCCGCCGCCGCTCATCGCCTACCACTGGAGTGACGACACGCTCACCGAGCTGGGCACCCTGCCCGGAAGCAACGCCTTCAGCCGCGCCTTCGGCATCAACGCCAGCGGCGTGGTGGTGGGCGAGAGCGACAACAACGCGCCTCGCGCCTTCCGCTGGGAGGCCGGCGCGCTGACGGACCTGGGTACGCTGGGCGGCGCCACCGCCGTCGCCACCGACATCAACGACAGCGGCGTCATCGTGGGCAGCGCCTCCACGGGCACCGCCAGCCGCGCCTTCCGCTGGGAGGCGGGCGCGATGACGGACCTGGGCTCACTGGACGGCCTGGACACCACGCTGGCCCGCGCCTGGAGCATCAACGCGCACGGCGACGTGGTGGGCTACAGCAAGAACGCCCAGGGCGTGACGCGGGCCACGCTGTGGACGCGCGAGGGCACCCGCGTGAATCTGGGTGCGCTGGACGTCACGCGCGCCAGCCAGGCCCATGACGTGAACGACGCGGGCACGGTGGTGGGCTCCGCCGTCGTGGGCGCCACGTCCGGTGGGTCGCCCATCTACAACGCCTTCGTCTGGAGCGACGGCACCATCCGGAGCCTGGGCACCCTGCCGGGCCTGCCCGACGCCATCCACAGCGAGGCCAAGGGCGTCAACGCGGAGGGCTGGGTCGTGGGCTACGTGGGCCAGTTCCATGGCAACACCACGCTGGGCACCGCGTCGGCCGTGGCGTGGCTCGGCGAGCAGATTCACGACCTCAACAGCGTGCTCCCCGCCGGCAGCGGGTGGACGCTGCTGAGCGCAGAGGACATCAACGCCCGCGGGGACATCACCGGCCTGGGCCGCTTCAACGGCACGCTCACCGCCTACAAGCTGGTGCGTCAGTAGGCGCGCCCCCGGTGGGCCCGAGGGGGACGCCCCCCCTCGGACTCACTTCTCCAGGTCGCCGACAATCCGGCCGATGGGCGACGGCTCGCCGCGCAGCTTCTGGAAGAAGTTGCGGTTGTCGGTGCCCTGGTCGAAGACGCTCAGGGTGTCATTGATGCCGTTCTTGTCGGGGCGCATGCCCGAGTAGTCCTGCCGCGACGGCAGCCCGTGCTCCGCGCGGAGCGCGTTCTCGCTGGGCGCCCAGCCCGCGGGCGTGTGCGGCGTGGGACGCAGGCCAATCGTCTCGAACTCCTCCCGCAGGCGCAGCCGCTCCTCGACCGTCTCCTTCATGGGCTTCGTGTACTGGGGGTGCTGGTTGAAGACGTCCGCGTTGCTGTGCTTGCTGGCCGCCAGCGGGCTGACCTGCACGCCGTTGGCCGCGCGCCACGCGTGGACCGACTCGTGGCCCAGGCTGTTGAAGCGCGGCCCCGTGGCCTGCTCGTTGTACCGGATGTCGCTGGGCCGGCCCGCGCCAGGCTGGCCCTCGTAGCGGTACGCCGGGCGCGTCGAGGCGTAGGTGCCGTCGTTCCGGGGCATGTGAGACATGGGCATGGCGCTGTTGCGGCCCGAGTAGATGTCCGCCACCGTCAGGGGCTGCCGCTGGGTGCCCGTCATGCCGGGGTTCACCGCCTGCGTCCGGCCGTTGAGCTCCGTCATCAGCTGGTTGCCATGGGGCTGGCTCGTCAGCCGGTGCGCGGAGGTGCGCACGTCCGAATTGAAGTCCGCGAAGTCCGCGCCGGACTGGCCGCTGTCACGGCGCGTGCGGATGCCCTGCAGGTCCGGGTGCACCACGCCGTAGTCCGTGCGCTTGAGGCTGTCCTTGCCCGTCTGCAGCTCGCTGGGCGTCGGGCGCGGGGCGTTGGGCCCGGCCGCGGTCTCCGTCTTCGGCGTCTTGTCCGCCTTCTGCGGCTTGCTCGCGTCCAGCTTCGGGGGCGCGCTGTTGGAGCGGGGACGCGAGGAAGAGGAGGCGGGATTGGAGAAGGAGGGCTTCGAGCGGAGCTTCATGGGGAGCCTCGGGAGCGGGAGGAAGGCGGCGCTCCCACACCAGAGCATGTCCCGTGCCTGCCGCGTCGCGTCACAGCCCATGAGGCAAAGCTCGTGATTTCAAGGGGTTCCGCGAGTCCCTGGGAGGCGCCCGGGCGGGGAGACCGGTGACACCGCGCATCCCCTGATGACGGGCGTCACCAGTCACCACCACGAGTGGGTCTGACGGCGGATCCGCTCCACGCGGCGCCGGACGCTGCGGTGGCCCGAGGCCAGGCACCCGCACCGTCTGCCTGCCACGCACCGCGCCGCGATGCTGGCGTGTGGGCCGGCCTTCGGAGCGCTGGAGGTGGCGGGCGGGCGGGACACCCGGGGAGAGCGCCTGCGGCGGCAGCGGCGGCAGGAGCTGCCTGGCTTCCAGGCCGTCATCGCGCCACCTCCAGGTGAGAAGGGCTGCACGCACCGTGTGAGGGCTTCATCGCCAGTTGCATGGATGGACTCCGGGGGCTCGCGTCCACTGACCGCGAAAGGCAACCTTCGTGCCTTTCAATGGACAGACGCAGACCCCTGGTTTTCCTGGCGGCGCCGGGACGAGACGGGGGCGAACCGACTGTGCGCGTGTGCACTGGACGTCACACCGCGTGACACGGGTGACAGCGGGACACGGCGACAATGGGAGACAATCACTGCTCACCGCGTCGCCGCGCGCACAGCTTCACACGCGCCGCGCCCTGGCCCCGTCCACCAGCCGACGTCACCCTTCGACTCGCGGGCGACTGGCGGAATGACGGGCTAATCGCGATATTCCAAGCTATTCAGGAAGAAGCGGCGGAGCCGTCGGTTCTCAGTAGCGGAAACGAAGGCTCGGCCACATCTTCAGGAAAGGCGGGAACACGCGCTTTTCCAGGTGGCGACAGGGCCACCCGGGCAGCCCTCCTCAGACAGGGAGGGAGTCCCAGACCAGGGGTGCGAGGCGAGGGGCACCCACCGCTAGATGAGGTCGAGGGGCATCATCGTGCCCGCTTCGAACTCCGGGGCACGGCGCAGCTGGTCCAGCACCCGCGGCGCGCAGCGCAGGTGGAGCATGGGCATGGAGCCCGGCTCGCTCACCGAGCGCACCGCGCCCAGGAGGTGGTGGGCCTCCAGCCAGCGCATGAGGCTCTGGTGGAAGCGCGCGCTTTCGGCCAGACCGGCCTGGTGCACGTCCACGCGGGAGCGGACGGGCGGACGTGGAGCCGCGCGCCCACGCGACGCCGCCGCCGGTTCCTCGCGGGGCATCACCGTCACGTCAATCCAGTCTGGCTGCGTGTCCGCACCCGCGGCGCCCGGCAATGGGCGCACGCGCGCGGACAGACCCGGGACGCCGCCGACCCGGACGTCCCCCCACTCGCCATTCTTCCTGCCCATGGCCCTCATCCTCTCCCGGGTCCGGCGCTCCCATGGCGCCGACCCCGGCTTCAACCACCACCGTCACCTGAATACGGCCAGGCCCTTGCCTGTCTTGTGGGTTCCCGACCGAGGGAGCTTCACCGCATTCGACAGGATCAAATCCCTCACCTCGAGCGCCGTCAAGTCAGGGGCACGGCAGCGGTACAGCGCCGCGATACCCGCTACATAAGGCGCTGCCATGCTCGTGCCACTCATTCGCTCGTAGAACGCCTGGTTGTTACAACGACGCTCCGTGCTGGAATAGACATTCACGCCATACCCCATGATGTCCGGCACGACGCGCCTACCCACGGTGCCGCTCGCGGAGAATGTGGCCACGCTACGCTCGAAGTCGACCGCGCCGACAGCCAGTGATTCTGGAAAGGCCGCTGGATAACCAACCGTGTCGGGTCCACTGTTACCTGCAGCCACAACGGGCAGGACATTGCTGTCGAGCAGGCGACGAATCATCGTCTGCAGCGCGCGCAGGTTGAGGTTGTAGTCCGCCTCGGTGATGCCGGGCGGCGGCATCAGCGGGAAGCCGAGCGACAGGTTGACCACCGCGGGCCGCGTCGAGTTCTCCGGGCGGCTGAACTGGTGCAGCAGCCACTCCATGCCCGCGGCCACGCGGCCCAGGCTGGTGCGGATGGTCTCCGATTCGATGACGGACGCGACGTAGAGGTCCACCTCCGGGGCGACGCCGTGGTGCACACCCGCGGCGATGCCGCACACGTGCGTACCGTGGCCGTCCGGGTCGAAGCCGCGGATGTCACGCGCCGGGTTGTGCGGCGAGTTGGGGAACAGCGACACGTAGCGGAACTGGATGACGCGCGCGGCGTGCTCGGGGTGGTCCGCGTCCACACCGGTGTCGAGGATGCCCAGCATGACGCCGGCGCCGCGGATGCCCTGGGCGTGGGCCAGGGGGACGCCGGACTCGTCGGGCCACTCGCGCTCGGCCAGCGAAGACATGCCCCGGTTGCGCGGTCCCGGTTGTCCCGCCGACACCGGGCCAGGGAAGGACAGCGGGACGACGTCGGGGATGAACTCGAAGTCGCGCTCCAGCTCGCCGCGGGCTTCCTTCTCCGTGTGCTCTTCGTAGAAGTGGGCCATGGTGGCACCGATGAGCGGCATGTACCGGTAGCTGCCGGGCTCCGCGCCGGTCTGCTCCGCCACCGTCGCGCCCGGCATGGGCGGCGTGGAGGCGTCCGCGCCGCGCGTGCCCAGGCGCGCCGCCTTCGCGCCCTTGCCCTTCCGACGACGCTCCTCCTGTCCACTGACGGGCGGGCGCGAGCCGGGCAGCGTGGCCGACCGCAGTCCGAGCGCGAACAGCGTGTCCGGCGCCTTGTTCGCCACCGCGAAGCGCAGCGCCGTCGTGCGCGACAGCACGCGCTCGCCCTGCTCCGTGCCGCGAGGCCCCACGCGAGCCTGCGACTCGATGGACTCCTTTGGAACCAACAGGTAGGACTTCATGGGTTGTGTGCTCCTTGAACCACTGTGCTACGCCGGACGCATGAGGCGAGGTCGTCCAGCATCAGGTCAGCACCCGTCGCGTGCGGCGCCTCGCGCGTGCGACAGGGGCAATGGGGCCGCGCGCCTAGCCCGACGTGACAGACTGCTCGCGGCGTCATGCCTGTCCCCCTTCATCCAAGAGGCCCTGCGTTCCCGTTCGATTGGACAGGAAGGGCCTGACAAAAAAACCACGGATTTCCCGTAGTACACGCACGAATGGATTAATTCGGTTCTAACTGGCCTTGCGCGAACGTCCGGAAGTGGGAGTGATTCCCTCCTGGGTACGAGCGAGGTGCCCGGAGGCACACAGGAGCGGTGTCCTCCACCCGACCTCCAAGAAGACGAGGCCGGGAAAGACTCCGTTCCGACATTTGTTCGCCCACATCCCTCCGCCCGGATTAAGGGTGGGACGTTCGCATCCCCTGGAGCCGCCTGACGTGATTCCCTACTGGCACGCCCCCTCGATTGAGCTGGGGCCCCTCAAAATCGAGCCCTTCGGCATCTTCGTCGCGGTAGGCATCCTGCTGGCCGCTCGCCTGCTTGGCCGCAACGCCGAACGCGACGGCCTGAACCCTGAGCCGCTCGCCGACTTCGCGCCCTGGGGCGTCGGGGTCGGCGTCGTCGTGGGCCACTGGGTGCACCTGTTCTTCTACCACCCGGAGGAGCTGTCCAAGAGCCCGTTCCAGATACTGAAGGTCTGGGATGGCCTGTCCTCGTTCGGCGGCCTGTTGGGCGGCATCCTCGCCGCCGTCGTGTTCTTCAAGGTGCGCAAGCTGCGCTTCTCGGACTACTCGGACGCGTTCGCCCTGGGCGTGGCGCCGGGCTGGGCGGTGGCGCGGCTGGGCTGCTTCGCCGTGCATGACCACCCGGGCGTGCCCACGGACTTCTTCCTGGCGGTGGCCTTCCCCGGTGGCCCTCGGCACGACCTGGGCATGTACGACGCCATCGCGCTCTTCGCCATCAGCGGCCTGCTGTACGCGCTGCGCAACGCGGGGAAGCTGAAGGGGCGCCTGCTGCCGCTGCTGGCGGTGCTGTACGCGGTCTGCCGCTTCTTCTTCGACTACCTGCGCGCCACGGACATGGCCTACGTGGACGCCCGCTACTTCGGGCTGACGCCCGCGCAGTACGGCTGCGTCGCGCTGGCGCTCTACGGCATCTGGGGCGTCCTGCGGCGCCGGGAGCCGGGGACGGCTTCTTCGCCGCCGTCGTCTCCAAAAAGCCCGGGCACGGTGGGCGCGCCGTAGCGTCACGACGTCCGCTGCCCTGCTCGCGGCAGCCTGGCGTCTCATGGGCCCGGAAGCTCCGACGCATTCGCGGCGGGCGTCCGGGTCCGCGTGTTTCCGAAGAGGAGGCTGCCGCATGAAGGCGCTCGCGTACGACGCGGTCATGACGCCCCTGGGCTGGCTGGGCCTCACCGCCGCCCGGCGAAAGCTGGTGCGCGGCCTGTCCGGCCACGTGCTGGAGGTGGGCACCGGCACCGGCCTGGCGCTGCCCGGCTACCCGGACACCGTCACCGCCGTCACCGCCATCGACGTGGACGAAGCAGCGCTCGCGCGTGCCCAGCGGCGGCGGCCCGACGCGCGGCTGCTGTACGCCAGCGTGGAGTCCCTGCCCTTCCCCGACGCCTCCTTCGACGCCGTGGTGTCCAGCCTCGTCTTCTGCAGCGTGGAGGCGCCGGCGCGGGCGCTGGCGGAGGTTCTCCGGGTGCTGCGCCCGGGCGGCGCGCTGCGCATGCTGGAGCACGTGCGCGCGCCCTCGCCGACGCTGGCCACCGTGCAGGACCTGCTCACCCCCGCCTGGATGCGGGTGAGCGGCGGGTGCCGGCTGGACCGGGACACGTTCGACCTGGTGCGGCGCGCGGGCTTCGACGTCGAGCGCCGCGTGCAGCGGCTCCAGGGCGTGAGCGAGCTCATCTTCGCCCGGCGCCCGGCGGGCTGACGCACCACCGGAGCGCGCGGGGCGCAACGGGCATCCAGCGACACCACGAAGGCGGGGGCCGCCGGAAGGTGACGCGGGCCCGTGTTGCACGGCCGGCCGCCTGCGCGAGAACCTTCCGTCCGCGGTGCGTTTTCGAGCGGGTTCCCGCTGACTCTCCTCTCTAAAAAGCGGGTGCGCACCAACCCCGCGAGTCGCTTCCAGCGAGGCAATGTCAGAGGTAGCCGTAGACTCCTCGATGCACCGGCGGACTTTCCCGCCGGAGAGCCCCGAGGCATTCACGCATGAGGAAGCTCCTCGCCGCCCTGCTCGCTCTTCCCGTTCTCGCCGCCTGTGGTCCCGCGCCGGAGTCAGACTCGAACGACACGCAGCGGGTGCCCGAAGGCGCAGAGGTCGCCTCCACCGAGCAGGGGCTGTTCGGCATGCCCCGTGAGCGCTCCGTCCGCCTGCGCACCGGCGTGACGCTGCGCTACGTGGAGCAGGGACTTCCGCTGGGCCCCGCGGTGGTGTTCCTCCACGGCTACTCGGACTCCCACCACACGTGGGACCTGAACCTGCGCACCTTCCCGCGCGACCACCACGTCTACGTGCTGGACCAGCGCGGCCACGGGGATTCGACGCGCCCGGCGTGCTGCTACACGCAGCAGTCCTTCGCCGCGGACGTGGAGGCCTTCCTGGACTCGGTGGGCGAGCGCAGCGCCATCCTCGTCGGCCACTCCATGGGCAGCTTCATCGCGCAGCAGGTGGCGCTGGACTTCCCGCGGCGCGTGAAGGGGCTGGTGCTCGTCGGCTCGGCGCCCACCGTGGCCGGCAACCCGGTGGCGCTGGAGCTGAAGTCCATCGTGGACACGTTCGAGGGCACGGTGGACCCGGAGTTCATCCGCGCGTTCCAGGAGAGCACCTTCGTGCGCCCTGTCCCGGCGTCGTACATCAACACGCTGGTGTCGGAGAGCAGCAAGGTGCCCGCGCGCGTGTGGCAGGACGCGCTGGACGGCATGCTCGCGGAGGACCACTCGGCGCGGCTGAACCGCATCCGCGTGCCCGTGCTCGTCGTGGGCGGTGACCAGGACGGCTTCTTCCCCGTCGCCGACCAGCGGGCGCTGGTGAACGCCCTGCCGGACGCCGAGTTCAAGCTGTACCCGAACACCGGCCACGCGCCCCACGCGGAGCAGCCGCGGCGCTTCAACCAGGACGTGCACCGCTTCCTGCGCGACGTGACGCGCGGGTAGGACGGCTGGAAGCGCGTGCCCGGGCCACCGGGCACCTGCCCTTGGGTGGCTACCAGTTCTTCACGGACTTGAGGTCGAAGACGTCCGGGAAGCCGTTGGCATGCAGCAGCTGCGCGGCCTGGGCGCTGCGGCCGCCGGCCGCGCAGTACACCACCACGCGCGTGCCGGGCGGACCCACCTCGGCCAGCCTGCGGGGCAGCTCCTGCACGGGGATGTTCCGGGCGGGCTCGGGGTGCCCTTCCTGGAATTCCTGCGGCGTGCGCACGTCCAGCAGCACCGCGCCTCCGGCGACGAGCTGCCGGGCCTTCTCCGAGAGTTCCTGGGGTGTCATGCCCCCATTCTAAGCCCGGGCCGGCGGGGGCGACTGGCCGAAAACTGGAGGTGTCCGCCGCGGACGCTACAGTTCTGTACCACCCATGGGACTCGACAAGCATGCCCTCCTGGGCCAGCTCGCGGACCGCCTCCAGCAGAGCGACCGGCTGGCCCACCGCGCCGAGGCGGAGGCCCGCGAGGCCGCCCGCAGCCTGGCCACGGAGTCCGAGAAGAAAGAGGACGGCCGCGCCGCCCTGGAGTTCGGCAGCCTCGCCACCGGACAGGCCAACCGGGCTCGCCGGGTCCAGGAAGAACTCCAGGCGCTGACCAAGTTTGGTCAAGCGGAGTTCCCACGCTTCCCCCGGCAAGGCCCGGTGGCGCTGGGCGCCATCGTGGACGTCAGCACCGAGGACGAGGAGGGCTTCTCCGAACGGACCTTCTTCGTCCTCCCCGCCGGCGCGGGGACCGAGCTGACGGGTCCGGGCGGTGACGGCTTCCTGTCCGTCATCACCCCCGCCTCCCCCGTGGGGCGCGCCCTCATGGGCCGCAAGGCGGGTGATACAGTGGAAGTGATGCTCGCGGGCGAGGTCCGCGAGTGGACGGTGCTCGAGGTCGCGTGATGTCGAGCCTTCGACGAAAGCCCGGGGGGCCGTAGCGCTCATGGCGCCCCTCGCGCGTGAATCCGCAAAGATGTCTTCTTCGCCTTCACCGCAAATCCAGGCGCCGCCCGCCCCGGCCCTCCTGCCGCTCACCTGGCCCGCCGCTGTCGTGGGCCTGATGTTCGGCGTGCTGATGACGTACGTCCCGTACGAGTTCCGGGTGGCCTCCTTCCGGCCGCTCTACCCCTACGTGCGCCTGCTGGGCCTCACGTACCTGACGGGCAGCATCATGCTGATGGGCGCGCTGCTGTATCCGCGCGCGCCGCGCTGGCTGGACGTCACGGGGCGGCTGCTGCTGGGCGCGGCCATGGCGCTGTACTGGTGGGTGCTCAACGTCCTGCCCGGCAGCTTCACTGGCATCATCCTCTACCCGGTGCTCTTCGGCGGCGTGGTGCTGGAGGCCTGGCCCGCCATGCGCCAGCGCCCCGTGCTGCGCACCTTCGCGGCCCTCACCAGCGCGGCGTTCGGCGCGGCCATGCTGGTGGTGCCCGAGCGCTTCCCGCTCTCCGTCTACGCCCACCTCGCGCCCCTGCGGCCCCTGGTGGGCGTGCTCTTCGCCGTCTGCGGCGTGGGCCTGCTGCTGCCTTCCCAGTGGCTCCACCGCCGGCTGCCGGCCCTGCTCATGGGCGGGCTGGCGGTGCCCTTCGCCCTGCTCGCGTACGCGCTGGGCCGGGGCGCGTCGTGGCTGGGGGCCTGCGTGTACGCGGTGCTCACCCTGGCCTGTGTCGCGCAGGCCCTGGACTGGCGGCCACGCGCGCCGCGCACGGTGGGGTGGAAGCTGCTGCGCGGGCTGGCCTTCGCGGGGCTGGTGCCGCTGCTGGCGCTGGGCGGGCTGGCGGCGTACCTGGCGCAGAACGCGATTGAACAGCAGGTGCGCGACGACACGCAGCGCGCCGCCGCGGGCGAGGCCGACTTCCTGCGGCGCTACCTGGACGACGCGGGTGAGTCCCTGGCGCTGATGCTGGAGTCGCCGGGCTTCCGCGCCGCCTTCGCCGCGGCGGCGCCGGAGCGACTGGAGCCCTACCTGGTCAACCTGGCGGCCCAGGAGCGCGCCTTCGACGCGGCGCTCGCGGTGGACACCCATGGCCACATCCTGGCCGCGTCTCCCAGCGTGGAGGGGTGGAACCTGGAGCCGCGCGCCTTCCTGCCCCCGGCCTTCACCCGGGGCGCCGAGGTCTCCCCGCCCTTCATCCGCCCGCCCGGCCAGCCCCTGGTCGCGGTGACGCAGCCCTTCCGCGAGGACGGCGAGGTGCGCGGAATGCTGGTGGGTCTGATGTCCCTGGAGCGCCTGAGCCAGGCCACCACGCCCGCGTCGCGGCGCTTCCACGTGCAGGTGTTGGACCGGCGCGGCCTCAAGGTGCTCCGCGACACCGCGCCGGGCGCGCCGCTGCTGGGCGAAGCGCACCTGCCGGACGCGCTCAGCCTGGAGCTGCTGCGGCCCGGCATCGGCGTGCTGGAGGCCTTCGACGCGGCGGACCGCCGCATGCTCGCCGCCGAGGCCCCCGTGGAGGGCACGGAGTGGAGCGTGCTGGTGACGCAGGAGCTCGTGGTGGCCTACGCGGCGATTACGCGCATGAGCGCCGCGGTGGTGGGACTGGTGCTGCTGGGCGTCCTCATGGCCCTGCTGCTGTCGCAGTGGGTCGCTCGCGACGTCATCCGCCGCCTGGACGGCCTCCGCGCCGCCACCGCCGCGCTGACCGCGGGCGACTGGTCCCAGCGCGTGGACGTGGAGGAGGACGACGAGCTGGGCGAGCTGGCCCGCGGCTTCAACGAGATGGCGGCCCGCACGGGCGCCACGCAGACGGAGCTGAAGGAGGCGGTGCGCGCGCGCGAGGAGTTCCTCAGCGTGGCCAGCCACGAGCTGCGCACGCCGCTCACCCCGCTCAAGGGCTTCGCCGCGCTCACCCTCCAGCGGCTGGAGCGGAGCGGAGACTTCCCGGAGCGGGAGCGGCTGCTCAAGGCGCTGCGCTCCATGGCCCGGCAGACGGAGCGGCTGACGCGGCTGGTGGATGACCTGCTGGACACCGCGCGCATCCAGGGCGGGCGGCTGGAGCTGGAGTGCAAGCGGCTGGACCTGGTCCCCCTGCTGGGCGAGGTGCTGGAGCGCTTCGCGCTGCGCACCGAGTCCGGCGTCACCTTCGAGCTGAACGTCCCCGCCCACCCGGTGGAGGGCGACTGGGACGCGCTGCGGCTGGAGCAGGTGCTCACCAACCTGGTCAGCAACGCCGTGCGCTATTCGCCCCACGGCGGCGCGGTGCGCATGTCCTTGGAGGCCGAGCAGACGCACGTGCTGCTGAGCGTGCGTGACGAGGGCATCGGCATCCCCCCGGAGAACGTGGCGGACCTGTTCCGGCCCTTCGCGCGCGCGTCCAACGCCCAGGCGCGCCACTTCGGCGGGCTGGGGCTGGGCCTCTTCATCTGCCGCGAAATCGTGGAGCGCCACGGCGGCACCATCTGGGCGGAGAGCCCGGGGCCCCAGCGCGGCAGCAGCTTCCACGTGCGGCTGCCCCGCCGCGCCGAGCCCGCGATGCCGGCGAGCGCGGCCTAGCGCCTCAGGACGACGACGGCTCCGGCGCGCCGTGCGCCATCAGCCACTCCTCGGGGATGTCACCGCGCGGCAGCTCCAGCACGAAGACGGAGCCCTGCCCCGGCTCGCTGGTGGCGCGCACCGTGCCGCCGAAGGCCTCCACAATCTGTCGGGTGATGTAGAGCCCCAGGCCCAGGCCGCCGTAGTGCCTGTCACTCACCGCGCGCTCGAAGCGCTCGAAGATGCGCGGCAGGTCCTCCGCGGAGATGCCGATGCCGCCGTCGCGCACCGTCAGGCGGGCGGTGAGCCCCTCCGCCTCCACCTCCACGCGCACGGGGTGGCCCGCGCCGTACTTCAGCGCGTTGGACAGCAGGTTGGTCACCACCTGCTCCAGCCGCAGCCGGTCCCACCGGCCCATGACGGGCACCGGCGCGTGCAGCGCCAGCTCGACCTGCAGCTGCGAGGCGGACGGCGCGAAGCGGTAGAGGATTTCCGCCGCCACGCTGGCCAGGTCCATCTCCTCCACCTCCAGCCGCAGGCGGCCCGCGGTGATTCGCGACACGTCGAGCAGGTTGTCCACCAGGCTCGTCAGCTTGCGCACCTGCCGCTGCACCACCTCCAGCGTCTCCGACACGCGCTCGGCGGACACCGGCTGGTTGTGGGCCGCCATCCCATCCACCTGCTTCTGCAGCAGCTGCACCTTGAGGTGCAGCGGCGTCAGCGGCGTCTTCAGCTCGTGGCTGGCGATGCCCAGGAACTCGTCGCGCAGGCGCACCGCTTCACGCGCTTCCTGGAGGAGCTGCGCGTTGTCCACGGAGAGCGCGGTGCGGCGGGCCACCTCCTCCGCCAGCCGCAGCTCCTCCGTGCTGAAGTCACGGGTCTCATCCGCGCGGAAGAGGGCCAACGTGCCGATGACGCGCTCGCGCGCCACCAGCGGCACGCCCAGGTAGCAGCGCAGGCCCAGCCCCCGCAGCAGCCGCGCGTGCTCCGCGTCCCGCGCGGCGGCCTCCACGTGGGCCTCCGTCACCCGAAGCCGCTCTGACTGACCGGCGCCGAACAACGGCAGCACGCGCTCGGGGGGCAGGGGGTAGCGGCGCAGCAGCTCCTCCAGCAGGCCATGGCGCTCCGGCTCGGCGTGCAGCGCCGTCACCGGGCGCGGCGGCTCGCCGGGCAGGCCCAGGTACAGCACCGCCGCGTCCGCGAGCGCGGGCACCAGCAAGCGGAGCAGCCGCGGCGCGGCCTCGTCGTCGAACGCGGCGCCCAGCAGCGCGCCGGCCTCCGCCAGCAGCCGCGCCGAGCCCACCGCGTCCAGCCCCGCGGACGAGGCCACTTCACATGCGCGCAGCAGCGCTCCGGCCGTCAGTCCCGCGTCGTGCTCCAGCGGCACCGCGGAGGCGCGCAGCAGGACGTGCGTCCCATCCTGCCGGCGCACCCGCCAACGGGCCTCCGCCACCCACTCGCCCGTGAGCGCGCGCGCCAGGGGCGGCACCTCCACCGACATGGACGCATCCTCCGCACGCGTCCACACACAGCCGGGCAAACAGCCCTGTTCGGCGCGCTCGGGCCGGCTCATGCGGAACTGACGCCCGGCCTCCATGTTGAAAGCGAGCACACGCCCGGTGACATCCACCAACACGAGTGCCTCGCCCGCCTGCTCGAGCAGCAACCGGAGGACGCCCTCTTTCAGCAGGGCGTCCGCCTCTTCGGAGTCCAGATGCGTCATCGAAAGCGGGGCGCTTCCAGAGGCCATGAGAGACTTCCCGCGAGCAGAGGCAGCATGGAGGCATGTCTCCTTCCCCGGACGAAGGGCAGCCTCCGTGTTCCCACAGAACAGCAGGAGGGGCGCCGTCCCCATCCCGCGCCCGCCAGGGTCATCGGAGCCCCCTTGCTTGCCTGCCCGGAAATCCAGATTCTCTGCCCCTTTGTAGCGCATCCGGGTGACCTTGCGTCCACCCGTGCGGCCCACTTTCTCGAGTTCCATCATGCAGAAGCCGCACTCCACGCCTGACTGGACCTCCAGCGAGCACCGCTACCGAGGCGTCATCGACAGCCTGCGGGAAGTGGTGTTCCAGACAGACCTGGCGGGGACGTGGACCTTCCTCAACCCGGCCTGGACGGACATCACCGGCTTCAGCGTGGAGGAGAGCCTGGGCCGCGCCTTCTCGGAGTTCCTCCACCCGGATGACCGGGAGCGCGACCCGGAGCCGCTCCAGAAGCTGTTCGCGGGGGAAGTGGAGTTCGTGCGCCATGAGATGCGCTACCTCACGCGCGACGGGAGCTACCGCTGGGTGGAGGTGTTCGCCCGGCTGATGCACGACGACGACGGCAGCGTCCTGGGCACGGCGGGCACGCTCAACGACTTCACCGAGCGCAAGGCGGCGGACGGCGCGCTGGCGCGGCGCGAGCGCTACCTCACCGCGCTGGTGGACATGCAGCAGCGGCTGCTGGCCACGCAGGATGGCGGCGACCTCTACGGGCCCGCGCTGGCGCCGCTGGGCCACGCGTCGGGGGCCAGCCGCGTCTACGTGTTCGAGCTGCACCGGGCGCAGGACGGCGCCGTCCTGTGCAGCCAGCGCGCGGAGTGGTGCGCGCCGGGCGTGAAGCCAGAAATCGACAACCCGGACCTCCAGGGCCTGTCCATGGAACCCGCGCTGCGGCGCTGGATGGAGACGCTGGCGCGCGGTGACGTCATCGAAGGGCTGGTGGAGACCTTTCCGGCGTCGGAGCGGGAGCTGCTGGACCCGCAGGGCATCCTGTCCCTGCTGGCGCTTCCCCTGCGCGTGCGCGGGGTGCTGACGGGCTTCGTGGGCTTCGACAACACCGCGGAGGCGCGGCGGTGGGACCGGCTGGAGGTGGACCTGCTGTCGGCGGCGGCGGGCGCCATGTCCATGACGCTGGAGCGGCGCGACTCGGAGCGGGCGCTGCGCGAGCGCGAGCGGCGCTTCCGTCAGCTGGCGGAGAACGCGTCGGACGTCCTCTACGTGTACCGGCGCGAGCCCCCGCGCGGCTTCGCCTACGTCAGCCGCGTGGCCCACACCAAGCTGGGCTACGGGCCGGTGGCCCACTACGCGGACGCGGAGCTCTGGTACCGGCGCGTGCACGAGGAAGACCGCGCGCTGATGGAGCAGCTGCTGGAAGCGCCGGAGCCCTTCCAGGGCGCGCCGGTGGTGGTGCGCTTCCTCCACCCCGACGGGCGGACGCTGTGGCTGGAGCACGTGGTGGCGCCGGTGACGGACGCCTCCGGACGCATGGTGGCGGTGGAGGGCCTGGCGCGCGACATCACCGAGCGCCGGCAGGCGGAGGAAGCCCTGCGGTTGTCGGAGGCGAGCTTCCGCGCGCTGCTGGAGGGCGTTCCGGACGCGGCGGCCATCGAACGGGACAACCAGATTGTCTACGCCAACGCGGCGCTGGTGGGCACGCTGGGCTTCGAGCGCGCGGACCAGCTGGTGGGCCGCCCCCTCACGGACTTCGTGCGGGACATGCGCAGCCCGGACGCGGTGCGGGCCGGCGCGCTCACCGGCGAGCGGCGGCTGGTGCGCAGGGACGGGCGCACCCGCGTGGCGGAGGTGGTGTCACTGCCGCTGCGCTTCGACGGCCAGCCCGCGGTGGTGTCCATTGCCCGCGACGTGACGGAGCAGCGCCAGCTCCAGGCGCGGCTGACGCTGGCGGACCGGCTGGCGTCGGTGGGCACGCTGGCGGCGGGCATCGCGCACGAAATCAACAACCCGCTGGCCTTCGTGCTGTCCAACCTGGGCTTCCTGTCCGACGAGTTCAACCGCAGCCTGCCGCCCGGGGACGGCGCGGCGGCGCTCCAGGCGCGGCTCAAGGGCGAGCCGGACCTGGGGGAGTGGCAGGAGGTGCTGCAAGAGGCGTGTGAGGGCGCCGAGCGCGTGCGGCAGATTGTCCGCCAGCTCAAGACGTTCTCCAGGCCGGACGAAGAGCGCGTGTCGCCGCTGGACGTGCACGCGGTGCTGGAGTCGGTGGCGATGATGGCGGCCAACGAAATCCGCCACCGCGCGCAGCTGCGGCGCGACTACGGCGACATCCCGCCCGTCATGGCCAACGAGGGCAAGCTCAGCCAGGTGTTCCTCAACCTCGTGGTGAACGCGGCGCAGGCGATTCCAGAGGGCGCGGCGCACCGGCATGAAATCCGGCTGGCCACGCGGGTGGACGGCGCCGGGCGCGTGGTGGTGGAGGTGGCGGACACGGGCGTGGGCATCGCGCGCGAGGTCATCGACCGCATCTTCGACCCCTTCTTCACCACCAAGCCGGTGGGCGTGGGCACGGGGCTGGGCCTGTCCATCTGCCACAGCATCATCAGCGGCCTGGGCGGCGACATCACCGTGGACAGCGAGCCGGGGCGAGGCACCCACTTCCGGGTGGTGCTGCCCACGCCGGAGACGGTGGAGCGCGCGAAGCCCTCGGAGCCTGGCGCGCGGCAAGCACCGCACGCGCCGCGCGGCCGGGTGCTGGTGGTGGACGACGAGCCCGCGGTGGGCCGGGTGCTGCAGCGCATCCTCCGCGAGCACCAGGTGGACGTGGCGTGCAGCGGGCGCCAGGCGCTGGAGCTGCTGGAGCGAGGGCTGGAGCCGGACGCGGTGCTGTGCGACGTGATGATGCCGGACCTGACGGGGCGCGACGTGTACGAGGCCGTGCGGCGCGAGTACGCGGGGCTGGAGCGCCGCTTCGTGTTCGTCTCCGGTGGCGCGTTCACCTCGGGCGCGCGGGACTTCCTGGCCAGCATCCCCAACCTGCTGCTGGAGAAGCCCTTCGACGAAGCCCGGGTCCGCGGCGTGGTGGAAGAGCTCGTGCGGCAGCGGCAGCCGGTGCACGACGCCTGAGCCCGCGCGCGGAGGTCGTATCGGACAACGGGCGGACCCTCCTCCTGGTGACCGATGCGGCCCCAGGCGACTCCAGGCGAGTGTGCCGCATCCCTCCAACCCCGAGGCCCTCAATGAACCGCTCACTGCTGCTGGTCGCCGCGACGGGAGTGCTCGCCGTGGGCGCGCTCCTGCTGGGCACGCCGCCCGCGCCGCCCGCGCCGCCTCCTCCCGTCGTCACGGACACCAGCCACACGGTGCGGCGCCCGGAGGACCCGCCCGCCACGCGGACGCTGCCGCTGGTGACGTCCCAGCCGGAGGACGGCGCCCTGAGCATGGCGGGCAAGCTGTCCGGCGCGTACGTGCAGACGGGGCCCAGCGAGGCCTTCGCGTGGCTGGAGCTGAAGGCGCGCCCGGCGGAGGCCGGCCAGCGGGTGCCCGTCAGCCTGGCGCTGGTGCTGGACCGCTCCGGTTCCATGAACGGCCACAAGCTGGCCGACGCCCGCCGCGCCGCCGCGGAGCTGGTGCGGCGCCTGACGCCCGAGGACCGGCTCGCCTTCATCGACTACGGCACCGACGTGCGGGTGCAGCCCAGCCGGCGGATGACGGAGGCGGCGCGCGCGGAGCTGCTGACGCTCATCTCCGGGCTGGAGGATGACGGCAGCACCAACATCAGCGGCGCGCTCGACGCCGCGGCCAACGCCCTGCGGCCCCACATGGGCGAGTACCGCGTCAGCCGCGCCATCCTGCTGAGCGACGGACAGCCCACCACGGGCATCGTGTCCGAGCCAGGCCTGCTGGACCAGGTCCGCCAGCTGCGCCGCGACGGCATCACCGTCAGCGCGCTGGGCGTGGGCCGGGACTACCAGGAGACGCTGATGCGCGGCATGGCCGAGCAGGGGGGCGGCTTCTCCGGCTTCATCGACGACTCGGCGCGGCTGGCGGAGGTCTTCTCCCGCGAGCTGGACCAGGCGACAAGCACCGTGGCGCGCCTGGTGGAGCTGCGGCTGGACGTCCCCCCCGAGGTGCGGCACGTGGAGGTCATGGGCATGGCGTCCTTCCGCGAGGGCAACGTGCTGAAGGTGCCGCTGTACGACTTGGCCAGCGCCCAGACGGTGCGCGTCATGGCGAAGCTGACGCTGGACACCCCGCGGACCGCCGGCGCGCTCACCCTGCTGAACGCCCGGGTGCACTATGTCGACGTGGCGCGTGACTTGCCCACGGAGACGGCGCTGCGGCTCACCGCGGAGGTGACGAGCGACCTGGAGCTCGTGCGCGCGTCCCTGGACAAGGAGGTGCGCGTCCACGCGACCCGGGCGTTGGGCACCCAGCAGATGGTGGCCGCCGCGGAGGAGATGAAGCGCGGCAACAAGGCGAAGGCCCGTGGCCTGCTGGACAACGCCCGGGCCATTTTCGGCACCTCCGCGGCCTCGCTGTCCGGGGAGCTTGCGGACGTGAACCGCTCCCAGGCAGCCTTGGCCGGCGCGTCCAGCGCGGAGGAGGCGCAGGCCGAGTCGCGCAACCTCCTCAAGAAGTCCATCAAGAACTTCGGCCAGAACAACGCGTACTAGCAGGACGGTGAACCCATGGCCCTCTCCGTGCAGTACTTCCACCGCGAAGAGTTCGAGACCCGCACGCTTCGCGCGCTGGGAGGCGCCGCCTGCATGGGCCTGGTCGCCGGTGCCGTGCCGGACCTGCACCTCACACCGGAGTACCTCGCCATCGTCGCCGCGGCGCAGGCGTGCGTGAAGCCCACGGGGGTCCACCCCCTGGCGCTGCGCCTGGCGCTGACGGTGCTGCCCGCCCTGCCCTACTTCTTCCGGGCCCCGGAGCCGTTGCCCGTGAGCCTCGCGGGCGCGCTCGCCGCGGCGCTGGTGGCCTGGCTGGGCCATGGACGGGAGCAGCCGGGGCCGCCCGCCGCGGTGGCCACCAGCGCCGCCGCCGCGGGCGTGCTCGTCCCACTGGGCCTCTACGTCCAGCAGGTGCTGGAGGCGCGCTTCCTGGGGAGCGACGGCCTGCTGCCGGCGCTGGTGGGCTTCCTCGTCGTGGGCCTCTTCTGGAGCATCGGCACGCTGCCGGCCAACCTCCGCGTGGAGCTGGACGCGGTGGAGGCGCGGGGCCGCCAGTTGCAAGACGCGCTCAAGGGCGACTCGCGCACCCTGGCCACGCGGGCGCTGACGCTCTACCGCCAGTGCAAGGACGTGGTGACGAAGATGCCGTCCAGCACCGGGCGCACGGAGCTGCTGGGCGTGCTGGAGAAGATGACGGGCGACAGCTTCTCGCTGGCGGAGGTCCACTTCGGGCTGGAGGCACAGCTCGGCTCCGTGGTGGCCAACGACGTGGACGCCCAGGTGCGCGAGCTGCGGGAGCGCGCCGCCGCCACGCAGGACGCGGTGGCTCGCCGGCAGTTGGAGCTGGCCGCGTCCTCGCTGGGTGAGGAGCTCAACCACCTGGACGTGCTGGCCCGCCGCAAGGAGCGGCTGCTGGCCCAGCTCCACGCGCAGGTGGCGTTGCTGGAGCGGGCCCGGGTCTCCTTCATCGGGGTGCAGGGCAACGAGCTGGGTGCCAAGGGCGCGCAGGCCGCCGACCTGGCGCGCAAGCTGAAGCAGCTGGGCGAGCCCGCCTCCAGCGCGGGGCCCGAGGACGTCGCCCCCGTGGCCGCGCCCCCCCCCACGCGCGTCACCTCCTGAACGACGCGCTACTTCTTGCGGGACGCCCGGCTGCGGCGCTGCTTGCGCCGCGGCGCGGGCGCGGGCGCGGGGCTCACAGGCGGCGCGTGGAGTTGGTCCGCGATGCGCTGCTCAATGGCCTCGCGGGTGCCGCGGGCCTGGACCAGCGCCGCCTCGATTTCCTCACGCACGCGCGCCGCCTGCTCCTCCGCCGTGGCCCGGTACTCCGACACCGTGCGGCGCAGGGCGATGCTGCCCCGGTCCGGCGCGGCACTCCGTTCACCCGTGTGCACTGTCTTGGGAGTCGGGGTCCCGCGCCTGCGTACCTGGGTCCTGGGTGTCTGCTGTCCTTCGTGCTCCGCCATCCGCGCCTCCCGGAAAGTCATCCTCGCTTCCAGGAAAGTGGGCTGCTATCGGACGCGAAGGAAGCCCGTGCCTGGGCCGGCTTCTGGGCAGGCAGGCAACACACCGCCTGTTCATTCAGCAGGGTTGCTTCTTGCCTGCGCCAGGAAAACGCTATGGCGCGGCCTTCAGCATGCGGCAATTTCAAGGGCCCCTGGTACTGACAGCACCGCCGTAAGCCCCGTGGCCGGCGGGTACGGCGCGCACACACTCCTGCTCCGTCTGCCTCCGTGGGGGCAGCGGCTTGTCGCGAGGATACCGTGGCAGTCAGCGCACCCTTTTCGTTCCTGAAGCACCGCAAGCACAACCTGGACCGGATGACGCTGGGCGACCTGGTCTACTCGTTCTTCACCTACTACGCGGTGGTGGCCTACATCACCGTGGGCATCACCAGCCTGGCCCTGGCCGTGAAGTGGTTCGAGCACCCGCTGCGCATGCTGCTGGCGATGCTCGCCGCGAGCGTGGCGTTCCCCTTCGGCTGGTACCTGGTGCACAAGCACATCCTGCACAGCCGCTTCCTCTACAAATCACCGCTCACCGCGGCGACGTGGAAGCGCATCCACTTCGACCACCACCAGGACCCACACGACTTGCGCGTGCTCTTCGGCGCGCTGGCCAACGTGCTCCCCACCGTGGGCGGCGTGATTGCCCCCATCGGCTATCTCATCGGCGGCAAGGCAGGCGCCGCCGCCGCGCTGGGCTGGGCCATGGTGATTACGTGCTTTTATGAATTCTGCCACTGCATCCAGCACCTGAACTACACGCCCAGGTCCCAGTTCCTGAAGGACATCAAGCGGCTGCACCTGTCGCACCACTTCCACAACGAGCAGGGCAACTACGGCATCACCAACTACTTCTGGGACCGCCTCTTCGGGACCTTCTACGAGAAGTCCGGTGACAAGCCCAAGAGCCCCACTGTCTTCAACCTGGGCTACACGTCCGAGGAGGCCCAGCGCTATCCCTGGGTGGACCGGCTCTCCGGTGGCACCCGCGGTGACGGCCACCCGCGACGCTTCTGGGAGAACCAGGCCGGAGCCCAGACGCCGCCCCCGGAGCCCACGCCGCGCCAGGAGCGCTGACGGCCGGGCACCCGCCTGCGCCCCCCAGGCC
>NZ_JABXEP010000088.1:0-33626 GCF_013372605.1 Myxococcus sp. AM009 | reverse complement strand
GGGCAGGGGCGGTAAACCCGGCTACATGCTGGCGGCAGGGGAGCGGCCCGCCGAACGGGACGCTCCGGCCGCTGACCCGGGTTCTCGCATGATGCCGACTTCTCCCATGCCGCTGTCTGTCGCGCCGATGATGGACTGGACGGACCGCAACTGCCGGTACTTCCATCGCCAGCTCAGCCGCCACACGCTGCTGTACACGGAGATGGTCACCACGGGCGCCATCCTGCACGGCGACCGGGAGCGGCTCTTGGGCTACGACGCCGCGGAGCACCCGGTGGCGCTCCAGCTTGGCGGTTCGGAGCCGGCGGCGCTCGCCGAGTCAGCCCGCGTCGGCGAGCAGTGGGGCTACGACGAAATCAACCTCAACGTGGGTTGCCCGAGCGACCGCGTCCAGTCGGGGCGCTTCGGTGCGTGCCTGATGGCGGAGCCGGAGCTGGTGGCGCGGCTGGTGGGGGCGATGCGGGAGGCGGTGAGCATCCCGGTGACGGTGAAGTCGCGCATCGCCATCGACGAGTTGGAGGAGTGGCCGACGCTGGAGGGCTTCATCCGGACCGTGTCGGCGGCGGGGTGTACCCGCTTCATCGTGCACGCGCGCAAGGCGTGGCTCCAGGGGCTGAGCCCCAGGGAGAACCGCGACGTACCGCCGCTGCGCTACGACCTGGTCCACCGGCTCAAGGCGGAGTTCCCGCACCTGGACATCAGCATCAACGGCGGCATCAAGACGTTGGACGCCGCCGCGGAGCAGTTGGGCCACGTGGACGGGGTGATGATGGGCCGCGCTCCGTATGAGAGCCCGTACCTGCTGGCCGAGGCCGACCGCCGCTTCTTCGGCGCCACCACGCCGGTGCCGCAGCGGCATGACGTCGTCGAGGCCATGCTGCCGTACATCGAGAAGGCCATGCTGCGCGGCGCGCCGCTGGGCGCAGTCACGCGGCACATGCTGGGGCTCTTCCAGGGGCTCCCGGGGGCTCGCGCGTGGCGCAGGCACCTGAGTGAGAATGCCCACAAGTCGGGCTCGGGGCCGGAGGTCGTCGTGGCGGCGCTGGCGAAGGTGCGGCGGGAGCCTGAAGCCGACGTCGCGGCCTGACCCCGACACCAGAGGGCGCGCGTCCAGGCTTGCTCCGCCGACGCATCGCTAGCGAATCGTGTTCGCTTCCTCTTCATTGTGCAGGTCGAAGATGGTGCCCTGACCATGCTTCTCCTCGAGAAGCAGGAATGCTTCTTCAGGGTCGGTCGCCATCACCGTCACTCGCAGGCCCGGCTTGACGAGGTCCTGGGTCCAGACGAAGCCTTTGTACTCCTTCAATTTCTTCTGGGTCATGTCGTGCCTCTTTGAAGGATGCAAAGCAGACATCACCACAACAGGCGGTCGCGCGTCACCGCCCGCACGGCGCCCGTCATGGTTTGCGAAGGGTTCCTTCACGGAGCGCGTCCAGCAACGCAGGAGGGTCGCCTTCACGAAAGGCGGAGAGCCCCGCCGCGAAGTCCGCGCGCGCCCCGTCCACGTCACCTTGCCGCGCACGCAGCACGCCGCGCGCGTGCAGCAGCTCCGGGTCCACCTCGTCGCCCGTCTGGGACGCGAGCGCCTCGGTGAGGTCCTTCGCCGCGTCGTCCAGCCGCCCCAAGCGGGCCCGCGCGGCGGCGCGCTGCTGGAGCAGCCACGGGTTGCCCGGGGCCTCAGCAATCGCCAGCGTCCAGTCCCGCTCCGCCGCTTCATCCCGGCCCAGCGCCTCCAACGCTTCGGCGCGCTTCATGTGCAGCACCAGGGCCTTGCGGTAACCCGCCGAGACGAGCGCGTCGAAGTCCGCCACCGCCTCCACATGGCGGCCCAGGCGGGACAGGCACAGTGCGCGGTGCAGCCGGCTGGTGAGGTGGCCGGGGGCCAGCGCCAGCACGCGCTCGTACCACTCCAGCGCCTCCGCGGGGACGCCGCCCCAGATGGCCAGCGTCTGCGCCACCTCCAGCAGCACGCGGGCCTGCCGGGGATGGGCTTCCGCCAATGCCCGTGCGAGCGCGAGCGCGGACGCGTACCGCCCGCTGCGTCGCAGGCGGTCCACCTCCCGCAGCTGGGCGGCCAGCTCCGGGGGACAGGCTTCGCGTCCGTTGCGCTCCACCGCCGGTGCCTCAGCCGTTCTGGGGGAAGGCACGCGTCGCCGCGTCGTAGTCCGCCCACCAGCCCTGGAGCACCTTCATGTCGGTGGCGCGCGGCTCGTCGCCGGGGCCCGCCATGTCCAGGTACGCGTGCAGCATCGGCCGGAAGTAGGGGTGCGCGCAGCGGTCGATGATGTCCTGCGCGCGCCGCCTCGGCGAGCGGATGTCCATGTTGAGCGCATAGCCCTGCTCGGTGACGACGCACTTGATGTCGTGCTCGGTGTGGTCGATGTGCCGCACGTACGGCATGACACAGCTCACCGTGCGGCCGTCCCGCAGCCTTCGCGTGGACGGCGTGTGGACGATGCTCAGGTATGCGTTGCGGAAGAAGTCCCCCGAGCCGCCCAGTCCATTGACGATGCGCGAGCCGTCGATGTGCGTGGAGTTGACGTGCCCGTAGATGTCCACCTCGATGGGGGTGTTCATCGCGATGACGAAGAGACGGGAGATGATTTCGGGGCTGTTGGACAGCCACATGGGCCGCAGCACCAGCCGGTCCTTGCTCCGCTCGAACATGTCGAGGAAGCGCTGGCGGCCCTCGGCGGAGAACGACACCGCGGTGGCGGACGCGTATTCGAACTTCGCGTCGTCCTCCACGTAGCGCAGCATCCCGTCCTGGAAGACCTCGGTCCAGAAGCGGATCTTCTGGAATGGCGACTCGTAGAGCTGGCCGATGATGGCGTTGGCCACGTTGCCCACGCCGGACTGGATGGGCGGCAGGCGCTTGCCCCACTGGTACTGGTCTCGGCAGCGCATCAGGAAGTCGATGACGTGCTCCGCGATGCGCTTGGCGGTGTCATCCGCCGCCTTGAAGGGCACCGGGTGGTCAGGCGTGCGGGACTCCACCACCGCCACCACCTTGCGCAGGTCGAACTCCACGTAGGGGTTGCCGATGCGGTCCCTCATGTTCACCAGCGGCAGCGGCCAGCCCACGTGCGGATGGACGGCGGGTAGGACGATGTCGTGGAAGCCTGTGTAGTCCGGCCCGGAGGTGTTGACCTCGAGCACAATCTTCTTCGCGCGGGCGAGCGCCTCCGCGCTGATGCCCACCGACGAGGTGAGGATGACGCTGCCATTCTTGCGGATGCGGGACACCTCGACGACGGCCACGTCGATGTCGCCGTAGAAGCCGTACATCAGGTTGCGCGCGAAGGCGGACAGGTGGACGTCCGTGAAGTCCATCTCCCCCGCATGGATGCGGCGCCGCGAAGCGGGCGAGGACATGTACGGACCGCGCCTGGCGATGAAGGGCGCCATGGGGCCCTCCACGTCCTCGGACAGGGACGCGCCGGACAGCAGGGTGATGCGGGCGTCCGGTGCCGACTGAGAGAAGTGCCAGGCGAGCGCCGGCAGGAACGTCTTCGGCTCACCCGACTTGGTGAAGCCGCTGATGGCCACGGTGTTGCCGTGGACGACGTGCTTCACCGCCTCTTCGACGGGGACGACCTTCGCCAGCAGCTCGGCGTTCTCGATGCGGTCCTTCAGCGTGCTCGTCGCGCTCATTGGGCACGGGTGTAACACACCGCGTCTTGCCCGTGGCCCCGGCGTTGGCCGGGAACAGATGGGCAGGCAGGCTTGTTGGCGCGCCCGCGATTCCGTCCCCCGGTTCGCGGCGGGATGCCGTTAGGCTCCGCCCCCTCTTCAGCCCCTTTCATTGGGAGACATCCTCTACATGCGTAAGCTCTTCTTCGCTGGCGCGGGCATGGCCGTGCTCGTGTCCGCCGGCTGTGCGACGACCTCGCAGGAGTCCCAGAACATGGCCACCGCGCCTCAGCCGGCCGCCCCCGCCGCGCCTGCTGCTCCAGAGCAGGCCAACCCGCTGCTCGCGAAGTGGGCGGGCCGCCATGGCGGCGTGCCGCCGTTCGACCAGGTGAAAGTGGAGCTCCTCAAGCCGGCGCTCGAGGCCGCGATGGAGCGCACGCGCGGCGAGCTGGCGGCCATCGTCAATGACACCTCGGCGCCCACGTTCGAGAACACCCTCGTCGCGCTGGAGGCCGCCGGCAAGACGCAGAATGACGTGGAGACGCTCTACGGCATCTGGAGCTCGTCCATGAGCGGGCCGGAGTTCCAGGCGCTGGAGCGGGAGATGGCGCCGAAGATGGCCGCCTTCAGCGACGAAATCTACCAGAACGAGGCGCTCTTCCGCCGCATCGAGGCGGTGTACCAGTCGCCCGACAAGGCGAAGCTGACGCCCGAGCAGCAGCGCCTCGCCTGGCTGCACTACACGCGCTTCGTCCGCTCCGGCGCGAAGCTGGACGCGGCGGCCAAGCAGAAGCTGGCGGCCATCAACCAGCGCCTGGCGTCGCTCTACACGTCCTTCAGCCAGAACGTGCTCGCGGACGAGGAGGGCTACACCGTCGTCCTGGAGTCCGAGGCGGACCTGGCGGGCCTGCCGGACTCCGTGCGCGCGGGCGCCGCGGCCGCCGCCGAGGCGCGCGGCCAGAAGGGCAAGTGGATCATCACCAACACGCGCTCCTCCATGGAGCCGTTCCTGACATACTCGTCGCGGCGCGACCTGCGCGAGAAGGTCTGGCGCAACTACGTCAACCGCGGTGACAACGGCGACGCGCGCGACAACAACGTCATCATCGCCGAAGTCCTGAAGCTGCGCGCCGAGCGCGCCACGCTGCTGGGCTACAAGACGCACGCGCACTGGCGGCTGGAGAACGCCATGGCCCGCACGCCCGAGCGCGCCATGGAGCTGATGGAGGCCGTCTGGAAGCCCGCGGTGGCCCGCGCCCACGAAGAGGTCGCGGACATGCAGCGCGCGGCCAACACGGAGGGCGCGAAGCTCAAGATCGAGCCCTGGGACTATCGCTACTACGCGGAGAAGGTCCGCAAGGCGAAGTACGACCTGGACCAGAACGAGGTGAAGCCCTACCTCCAGTTGGAGAAGCTGCGCGAGGGCATGTTCTGGGTGGCCGGTGAGCTGTTCGGCTTCTCCTTCACGCCGGTGACGGACGTGCCGGTGTTCCACCCCGACGTGCGCGTCTGGGAGGTGAAGGACCAGGCCAGCGGACGTCACGTGGGCCTGTGGTACTTCGACCCCTACGCGCGCAAGGGCAAGCGCTCCGGCGCGTGGATGAACGCGTACCGCCGCCAGGAGCGGTTCCAGGGGGAGGTCACCACCATCGTCTCCAACAACTCCAACTTCGTGAAGGGCCAGCCCGGTGAGGCCGTCCTCATCAGCTGGGAGGATGCCTCCACGCTGTTCCACGAGTTCGGCCACGCGCTGCATGGCCTCAGCTCCAACGTGACGTACCCGTCGCTGGCCGGCACGGCGGTGGCGCGCGACTACGTGGAGTTCCCCTCGCAGCTGTTGGAGCACTGGCTGTCCACGCCCGAGGTGTTGAACACCTACGCGCTGCACTACCAGACGGGGAAGCCCATCCCCCAGGCGCTGGTGGACCGCATCAAGAAGGCCTCCACCTTCAACCAGGGCTTCGCGACGGTGGAGTACCTGTCCAGCGCGCTGGTGGACATGAAGCTGCACCTGGCGGGGGCCGCGCCCATCGACGCGGATGCCTTCGAGCGCGACACGCTCAAGGCGCTGGGCATGCCGAAGGAAATCGTCATGCGGCACCGCACGCCGCAGTTCGGCCACGTCTTCGCGGGTGACGGGTACTCGGCGGGCTACTACAGCTACCTGTGGTCGGACACGCTGACGGCGGACGCCTACGAGCGCTTCACCGAAGGCAAGGGCGCCTACGACAAGGACGTGGCCGCGCTCCTGCGCAAGCACGTCTTCTCCGTGGGCAACACGCTGGACCCGGCCGACGCGTACCGCGCCTTCCGGGGCCGTGAGGCGGGCATCCAGGCGCTGATGCGCAAGCGCGGCTTCCCCGTGCCCGCCGCGCCGGAGAAGGCCGCGAAGTAGTTGCCCGGTGACGGGCCCGGGCTACCCCTCCAGCGGGAAGAAGTGGCTGAAGGGGCCCGGGCCCTCGCCCAGGGGCAGGGGGTGCTCCAGCGCGGTGGTGACGTAGTCCTTCGCGCGCCGGGTGGCCTCCAGCGGCGTCCGCCCCAGCGCCAGGTGTGCGGCGATGGCCGCCGACAGCGTGCAGCCGGTGCCGTGGGTGTTGCGCGTGTCCACCGCGCGCAGGTGCAGCGTCTCCAGGCGCTCGCCGTCGAACCAGACGTCGGTGCCGCGCAGCGCGCCCGTCATGCCGCCGCCCTTCACCAGCACCGCCTGGGGGCCGAGCCGGTGGATGCGGCGCGCGGCCTCCCGCATGTCCTCCAGCGTCTCCAGCTTCATGCCGGCGAGCAGCTCCGCCTCGTGCCGGTTGGGCGTGGCCACCGTGGCCAGGGGCAGCAGCAGCTCCTTGAGCGCGCCCACGGCCGCGTCGTCGATGAGGCGCGCGCCGGCGCGGGACACCATGACGGGGTCCACCACCAGCGGGCCCAGGCCCAGCGCGCGCAGGCGCTGCGCCACCGTGGTGATGATGGCCGGGTTGACGAGCATGCCCGTCTTCACCGCGCCCGCGCCGATGTCGGACGCCACGGCGTCGATTTGCGCGGCGACGGCTTCGGGGGGCAGCACGTCCACGCGGGTGACCCCCAGCGTGTTCTGCGCGGTGATGGCCGTCAGGGCGCTGGTGCCATGGACGCGGTGGAAGGCGAAGGTGCTCAGGTCGGCCTGGATGCCGGCGCCGCCGCCGCTGTCGGAGCCGGCGATGGTGAGCGCGGTGGCCACGGACTTCGAAGTCTCCATGGCCGCCATGGTGCGGGAGCGGGCGCTCCGCCGCCAGTGCTTCTCTCCGCTCACGGATCCAGGAAGGCGTGCTTCACCGCGTCCAGCAGCGGGTCCCTGTGGCCGTTCGTCGGCTGAAGGAAGTGCCCCTGGCTGAGGGTCCAGATGATGGCGCCGCCCAGGTTCTTCTCGCGCGCGTACTGACCCTTGACGGAGATGGAGCGCGCGTCCTCGTAGGAGACGTAGTTGCAGAGCCCCGGGCCGTGGCCGGAGGGGAACGACAGGTAGGGCACCTGGGCCACGTCGTCCCAGCGGCTGGCGTCCGCGCGGTAGTAGTGCGTCATGATGTTGGTGTAGCTCATGAAGTTGTCGCTCTGGCCCTCGAAGACACCCTCGCGGCCATCCAGGGGCGTGTTCGGCTCCGTCACGCCGCCCCAACACGTCCCGAAGAAGCCAATGCCCACGCCCAGCCGCCCCGCGGGCACGCCCGCGTCCAGGTAGCCCTCCACGGAGTGCGAGACGGAGGTGGGGTGGAACTGCGAGTGGCCGTGGAGCGGACTGGAGTGCCAGCTCTCCCAGCCGCCCCAGTGGCCGCTCATCTTGTAGGACATGATGTTGAGCTGGTCCACGCGCGACGCCAGCTGCTTCATGAAGTCGGCGCGATAACGGCTCATGCTGAAGTTGGAGTTCAGCCAGTCCACCGGCACCGTGAGGATGATGTCCGGGCGCGCGGCGCGCAGGCCCTCCAGCAGCGCGAGCAGGGGCTCGCCGTCATCGGGCTCCAGGGGGGCGCCCTCCGGGATGTCCGCGGCCAGGATGATGGGCTCCCAGTCCACGTCGATGCCGTCGTAGCCCAGCTCGTCCATGAGCTGGATGATGTTGCGGATGAAGTGCGCGCGCTGGGCCGCGGACGCCGCGTGCACGAAGTTCTCATGCTCGCCGAAGCCGCCGAGCATCAGCAGCGCCTTGCGCCCTTGCTGGTGCGCGCGCGTCGCCAGGGCCTTGGCCATGGCGCGCCCGTGGCTGTCGTCGACGTTGGCGTCGAAGTTCGCGTTGAGGGTGCCGTTGGGGTTCGGCTTGACGCGGCCCACGACGAGGTGGGTGATGCCCGCCAGGTCCACCGCGTCCACCGGCTGCATCCACAGCTGGTAGCCCACGAAGTAGCCCGTCACCCATTCGGTGGGCTCGCCTCCGGCGCGAGGCTGGAGGGGGTTGGCGACCGCGGGGGGGCCTTCGCCCTGCTCGTTGGTGGCCGCCACGGTGATGCGGTACGGCACGCCGTTGACCAGCCCGGGGATGACGGCGCTCGCGGCCGGCGCGTCCACCGTCACGGAGACGCCCCCAGGCTCCGCCGTCAGCCGGTACTGGCGCAGCGGCCGGCCACCGTAGCTGGCCGGGGCCAGCCAGCTCACGAAGGCGTGCCCGTTACCCGGCGTGGCCCGGACGCCGCGGGGCTGGCCCGGGACGGTGGGGTTGGAGATGGAGAGGCCGGGCTGCGGCGTCACCAGCTCCGACTGCACGGAGCCGGGGCCTTCTCCTCTGACGTTCACCGCCGACACCTTGAAGGTGTACGCGAAGCCGTTGTTGAGGCCGCGCACGGTGGCCTGGAACTGGTCCGACGTGACGATGGCGCCGCCACAGGCGGGCTCACAGCGCACGATGTAGTACATGACCGGGTGTCCGCCGTCGCTCGTGGGCGGCAGCCACGTCACCAAGGCCTCGGCATCAGCCGCCTGGGCCGTGGCCGCGCCCGGGGCGCCCGGAAGGCCCGGGTCCTCCGCACCTCCACCGGCGCAGCCAGCCAGTGTCCCCAACACCAGGCCAAGCCAGCGCTGTCTCCACACCGTGGACGGCTTCTTCACTGCGCACCCCCTGTGACGATCCGCGTCATCTACACGACTTATGGTTCGCGTTGAAGATGGAAAATAATTACAGTACTGTAAATCCGTAATTCGTGGAGGCGGGGTTCACCGCGGGGCCCTGTCCTTGAGAAGCAGTGGGGTGGCGGGCCGCCTTTGCTAGCGTGAGGTGCCCCCACCGCGAGCCTTGCCGATGAAACGCATCCTCTTGTCGTTGTTGGTTGTCGTCGTCGCCCTCGCGGGGGTTCTCCTCACGAAGGCTTTTCGTTTCACGTCACGGCAGGTCCAGCCGGAGGCGCCCGCGGCGTTCACCGTGGACGCCGCCGCCGCCGCGGCCCGGCTGGGCGGCGCGCTGCGGCTCAAGACGCTGGCGGCGGCGGAGGGGCAGCCCGCGGAGGACGCCGCCTTCACCGCGCTCCACGACTACATGCGGGAGCAGTACCCCCGGCTCCACCAGACGCTGAAGCGCGAGCCCGTGGGGGCGCACTCGGTGCTCTACACCTGGACGGGGACGGACGAAGCGCTGCGCCCGGCGCTGCTGCTGGGGCACCTGGACGTGGTGCCCGTGGCGCCCGGCACGGAGGACTCCTGGACGCACCCGCCCTACAGCGGCCTGGTGGCGGACGGCTACGTCTGGGGCCGTGGCGCGCTGGACGACAAGGGGAGCGTGTTCGGCATCCTGGAGTCCGTGGAGGCCCTGCTCGCGGCGGGCTTTCAGCCCAAACGCACGGTGCTGCTCGCCTTCGGCGGGGATGAAGAGGTGGGGGGGCGCGAGGGCGCGGAGGCGATGGCGAAGCTGCTCCGCGAGCGAGGCGTGACGCTGGAGTCCGTGCTGGACGAGGGCGGGATGATTGTGTCCGGCACCGTGCCCGGCGTGGCGTCACCGGTGGCCCTGGTCGGCGTGTCGGAGAAGGGCTTCGCCAGCGCGGAGCTGGTGGCGGATGGCGAAGGCGGCCACTCCTCCATGCCGCCGCCCCAGACGGCCGTGGGCGTGCTGAGCCGCGCCATCTCCCGGCTGGAGGATGCGCCCATGCCCGCGAAGCTGCGCGGTGGCAGCCGGGCCCTGTTCGAGTTCGCGGGGCCGGAGATGGGCTTCGGGATGCGCACGCTCTTCGCCAACCTGTGGCTGTTCGAGCCGCTGGTGCTGCGCCAGCTCACCGCGAAGGCCACCACCAACGCGGCGGTGCGCACCACCACCGCGGCCACCATGTTCGAGGGCAGCGAGCGCGACAACGTGCTGCCCGCCCGCGCCCGCGCGGTGGTGAACTTCCGCATCCTCCCGGGTGACTCCGTGGAGGGCGTGCTGGAGCACGTGCGGCGCGTGGTGGATGACCCGCGGGTGAAGGTGGGCACCCTGGGCTTCATCAGTGAGCCGTCGCCCGTGTCGCGCATGGACTCCGAGGCGTGGTCGCAGCTCCAGCGCAGCGTGCGCCAGGTGTTCCCCGACGTCGTCGTGGCCCCGTACCTCATGCTGGGCGCGACGGATTCGCGCTACTTCACCGGGCTGAGTGAGAACGTCTACCGCTTCATGCCGCTGCGCCTGGACGGCGCCGACCTGTCACGCCTCCACGGAAAGGACGAGCGCGTGTCGGTGAAGGGCTACGCGGACGCGGTGCGCTTCTACGCTCAGTACGTCCGCAACGTGGCCCAGTGACGCCGGTGCATTCGCGCTGAGCGGCCCGCACGGGGCGTGTGAGTTCCGTGATTCACGTCACTTGCGGCTTTCTACGAAAGTGATGTTTCGGCCGTTGTTATCATGAATGTAAATGTGCGCAGGGGACGGGAAACGCACGGAAAGTCCGTCCTGCCTGCACATCTGCGCGCCGTCTGCACCGCGCATCCGCTGACTTGCCGTGATGCGTTGACAGCCGTGCGAAGCACTTTCAGCATTTGCTCCCATGGTGAACCCCCATCGCAGGTCTCAGCTGGCGCGCGCGTTGCTCGCATCTCTCCTCTTCACGTTGGTGGCTTGTAACGGCGGCGGAGGTTCGACGAAGCCAGATGCCGGTCCCAACCCGAACCTCCCGGACGGGTCCACGGCGGACGCTGGTACCGACTGTGGTGACGGCCAGCGCCAGTCCCACGAGGCCTGTGACGACGGCAACACCGCGGACGGCGACGGCTGTAACGCGGCGTGCACCGAGGTGGAGGGCGGGTTCCTCTGCGAGGTGCCGGGCGAGCCGTGCGTCCGCTTGACGAACTGCGGAAACGGCCGGGTCGAGGACAGCGAGGAGTGCGACGACCGGAACCTGTCCAGCGGTGATGGCTGCAACGGGAGCTGCCGGATTGAGAGCGGCTGGGCGTGCCCGGCGCAGGGTGGCCGCTGCCGCGCGAAGGAGTGCGGTGACAACATCATCGCCGGTGACGAGGAGTGCGAGGACGGCAACACCGCTCCGGGCGACGGCTGCAGCGACATCTGCCGGCTCGAGGACGGCTGGAAGTGCCCGCCGGGGCAGCCGTGCAGCCGCACCACCTGCGGTGACGACGTCACCGAGGGCACCGAGCAGTGCGACGACGGCAACACCGTGATGGGTGACGGCTGCTCGCCGCTGTGCACCACGGAGCCTCGCTGCGTCGACGGCACCTGCGCGGAGACGTGCGGCGACGGACTCATCCTCCCGGGCAGCACCGTGGAGGAGTGCGACGACGGCAACACGCGCGCCAATGACGGCTGCTCGCCGGACTGCAAGCTGGAGGAGGGCTTCGCGTGCGTGCTCATCGAGCAGGAGCCGCCCGCGCAGGTGTCCATCCCCGTCGTCTACCGGGACTTCCGCGGCTACGACCTGCCGGCCACCGGCGACCTGCCGCGCGGCCACATCGACTTCGAGAACAAGAACGGGGGCCGTGAGGACGGCATCCTGCAGAACCGGCTCGACGCGAACGGCCGCCCCGTCTACGCCAAGGAAGGCCAGCAGTCGAACAACACCAACGGCCGGGCCGCGTTCGACCAGTGGTACAAGGCGGTGGAAGGGGTCAACAAGACCATCGTCGGCAGCTTCGTGCTCGACCGCCAGCAGAACGGCTCCTATGTCTTCGACGACGAGCAGTTCTTCCCGCTCGACGACGAGCCGCTCTACAGCGGCGGCTGGGTGGCCGCGGGCTTCGAGCCGACGCGCGAGGACACCATCAGCCAGCAGCGCAACTTCAACTTCACCAGCGAGGCCCGGTACTGGTTCGAGTACAAGGGCACCGAGGTGTTGACCTTCCGCGGTGACGACGACGTGTGGGTCTTCGTCAACGGGCGGCTGGCGCTGGACCTGGGCGGCGTGCATGGCCCGGCGTCGGGCACCATCACCATGTCGAGCCAGGCGAGCGCGCTGGGCCTGCGGTTGGGTGGCATCTACGAGGTCGTGGTGTTCCAGGCTGAACGCCACACCTCTGGCTCGTCGTACCGCCTCACGCTCAACAACTTCCTCACCGCCCGCACAGAGTGCACCGCCACCTGCGGCGACGCGGTGGTGGACGAGGACGCCGGCGAGGAGTGCGATGACGGCGTCAACGCCGGCGGTTACGGCGAGTGCGGCCGAGGCTGCCTCTGGGGCCCGCGCTGCGGCGACGGCGAAACCCAGGAGGACGAAGGCGAGGAGTGCGATGACGGCAACACCGTCAGCCGCGACGGTTGCAGCTCGACGTGCCGGCTGGAGATTGGCTGAGCCCGTCGTCCTGACGTGAAGGTCGAGGCGCCGCTCCGGAAGGCTCGTCCTTCCGGAGCGGGGCTTCCCTGGAATTGCTGAGTTCGTGCCGCCAAGGGAGCAGGCGGCCTCCGCTGGACGGGCGTCTGCTATCGTCCGCGCGCCCCATGGCCTCTCGTTCGTTCGCGCTCCCGCTGTGCTTCGTGTTGCTCGTGCTCGCCGCTCCGGCACGGGGGGCGGTGGGGCGCCGGGAGTTGCCTCCGCCCGAGGAGGTCATGGCGACGCTGCGGCAACTGGAGACGGCCCGGGCCCGGGGCCGCGCCAGTGCGGTGGAGAGCGAGTTGGAGGCGCAGTCACGGGCGCGGCCCGGGGACTTGATGCCGCGCATGTATCGGGCGTGGCTCACCTTTCCCTCGGACGCGTGCTGGAACGAGCTGAAGGCGCTCTCCACCCTGGACCCGGAGAATCCCTGGCCCTTCGTGGGCATGGGGCTCATCTACGTGCGCTGGGGGCTCTTGGCGGAGGCGCGTCCACCCATCGCCGCCGCTCTGAAGCAGGCGCCGGGTTTCGCGCCGGCGCTGTGGGCGCAGGGCGTGTTGCTCCAGGCGGAGGGCAAGCCCGCGGAGGCGGAAGCCCGGCTGCGTGAGGCGCTCGCGCAACTGGATGCGCCGCAGATTCGGACGTCCCTGGCCATGTTGCTGGCGGGGATTCCCGCGCGGGAGGCGGACGCGCGCGCGGAGCTGACGCGGACGGTGGAGGCCTGGCCCGAGCAACCCGAGGCGCTGCGGAAGCTGGCGCAGCTGGCCCGCGCCGCCAACGACGTGCGCGCCGCGGCGACCGCGGGCGAGAAGCTGGTGGCCCTCAAGCCCCGGGACAAGGAGGCGCACCGGCTCCAGGCCGACCTGTGGCTGGCCGCCTCGGAGAAGGAGAAGGCGGCCGCTTCGCTGGAGCGCTACGCGGAGCTGGGCGGCGTGGCGCCCGTGTCCCTGGGGGCGCTGGCCCGGCTGCACCGGGAACTGGGCCGCGCCGACGCGGAGGACAAGTCCCTGGTCCGGCTCGCCGCCGCCGCGCCTGAAGACCCAGAGCCCCTGCTTCGCCTGGCCGAGCTGGCCGAGGCGCGCGGAGACGCCACGGCGGCCGAGGCCCACCTGGTGAAGGCTTCCAAGCGAGCGCCCGCCCGCGCCGACATCCACGTGCTGCGAGCCCGGTTGGTGTTGAAGCAGGAGCGCCATCAGGATGCGCTGGCCGCCTACCGCGCGGCGCTGGCGGCTCCCGAGCGCCAGGTCGCCGAGGCCGAGAGCGAGGCCGCCGCGCTGGTGCGCCACTTCCGGTTGCCGTCCCAACCCGCGCGAGGCACGCAGGAGCAAATCTACAACCGGGTATCCATGGGCCTGGTCGCGCTCTACATGAACCGGCTCCAGGAGACGCCGGGCCTCAAGGGCAACCTCAAGGTCCAGGTCCAGGTGGACGCGTCCGGTCGAGCCACCGGCGTGACGGTGCTCTACGACAGCCTCAACGAGGCGGTCATCGCCGGCCACGCCCACTTCGCCTTCATGGACGCGCAGTACCCGCCGGGGCCCGACGCGCCCGTGTTCCAGTACGTCTTCCGTCCGCCGAAGTGATGCGTCACGGACCCGGCCGCGCCAGTCCTGGCTCGGCCGGGCCGGTGGTCGCGGTGACCTACGGATTGCGCTGCTCGTACTCGGTGCCGCTGCCGCCGTAGCCCCGGGCCTGTTCGCGCAGCCGCTCCCAGCTGGCGCGGGCCTGCTGTGCCTCGCGCTGCTGCGTCTGCAGCTTGCGCTGGGCCTCCTCCAGGTTGCGCTGGGCATCGGCGGTGGCGGAGGCGAAGTCCGCCTCGGACAGCTCCTGGGCGCGCACGTCCTGATTGGCCTTCAGCGCTTCATACTCCGCCATGTTGAGTTTCGCTTCGGACACCGCCAGCTCGTTTTCGCGCAGCTCCTTCCTTGCCTCCATCGTGCCGATGACCCGTTCGCGGTACGCCACCTGGGCCTGCGCCGCGCGGAGCGCCGACTCCGCGTTCCCCAGCTCGGCTTGAGCCTGGGAGATGTTCTCGCTCTGGCCGGTGGCCCTGGCGGCCTTCAGGGCAGCCTCGTTCGCTTCCATGCGGGCCTTGGCCGCGTCGAGCTCGCGCTTGGCCACCTCCAGCTCCCGGTTGGCGTCATTGACGGCCACCTCGGAGCGGGTGACCGCGTCCTGCGCCATGCGCCGCTGCGACTGGGCATCCCGCACGTCGCCCAGCTGGTCCTCGGGCACCCGGGCCAGCCACGCCTCGTCCACCTTCGCCGAGCGGGTCGAGCTGCACCCGACGCTGGCCACCGACAGGGCCGCTCCCATCATCACGCCCGCAAAAACCCGACGCCTTCTCGATTGAAACATGCTCCGTCTCCTCTCGTGTGCGCGTGTTGCCTGCAAAGACGGTAGTCACGCGCCGCTGGGGAGGCAGACGGCAGGGAGGCGTGGCGAGGTGCCGCCCCGACGGGGATGGCCGCGAGCGCCTGCCCGCACGCTCGCTCCACCCGATGAGGACGGTCAGCGCTTCTCCAGGACGACGGCGTAGAACTCGATGCCCACGCCCTCGCGGTCCTCGGCGGTGATGTGCTCCGGGGGCAGCCCGAGGAACTCACGCACGGGCAGCACGCCGGTGGCGTCCCGGGCCCAGGGGCCACACAGGTCCAGGTACTCGGGCAGCGAGTAGAGCTGGAAGGACTCGCCCATCTGCCGGAACATGCCGACGAACTGCTCCCACTTCGGAGTGCTGAGGTCCGGTGACTTCGTCTCGAAGGTGGTGAACAACTTCGAACCCGGGGCTGCCCAGTCGTACAGGTCGCGGAAGAACTGGCGGTTCTCCTCCGCGGACAGGAACACGGTGATGCCGTTGGCGCCAAAGGCGACGCGGCGCTCTCCCCCCAGGAAGGCATTCACGTCGGGCCGCCGCAGGAAGGCGCCCGCCTGGCGGATGTCGCATTCCAGGTAGCGGACGCGAGGCGTGTCCCCCAGCAGATGGTGGGCCGTGGTGATGGTGAGCGGGTTGACGTCGCTGTAGAGCACGCGGGCGTCTGGCAGCACGGCGTGGACATGGTCTCCGGTGGGCAGGCCCGACGCGAAGTCCACCCAGTGGTGGAAGCCGTCTGCCGCCAGGCGCTGCGCGGCGGTGCGCAGGCAGGCGCGCAGCATGCGCACCCACTTCCGGGTGGAGGGCACCAGCGAGAACATGTACTCCGCTGCCTGCCGGTCGGCTTCGAAGTGGTGCGTGCCGCCCAGCGTGTAGTCGTAGATGCGGGCGGCGTTGGGGACGTTCGGGTTGACGCCCGGGATTCGGGCGAGCGCTTCGGTATCCATGTGGTCAGGGCCTCCAGACGTAGCAACGGGGTCCGCGGTCTCTCTTCAGGCGTGGCGCCCGGAGTGGGACGCCTCATCGTAGGCGCGGGGCGTGATTCCCCGCACCTCGGGGGATTCCCGCCAGCACGGCTGGGCGCCCCGGACGGGGATGCTACAGTCGCGGCCACCGCATGGCTCTTTTCCCCGCGTCTCGTCTGGATGTGCTTCGCGCTGCCCTCCTCGTGTTGGTGACGAGCTGCGCCACCTTGGTGCTGGAGCTGGCCGCCGCCAGGCTCCTGGCGCCCTTCATCGGGGCTTCGCTCCACACGTGGACGAGCATCATCGGCGTGGTGCTCGCGGGCATCAGCCTGGGCAGCTACGCCGGCGGCCGGCTGTCGGAGCGGGGCGCGTCGTTCCGGTGGCTGGCGGGCCTCACCGCGCTGGGGGCGGTGCTCGCGCTCCTGCCGCTGGGCTGGGTGGCCGTGCTGGGGGATGGCGCCGCGCTGCGGCCCATCCCCGTGCTGCCGCGCACCTTCCTGCTCACGTTCCTGGGCTTCTTCCCCGTCAGCTTCGTGCTGGCCATGGTGACGCCGCTGGCGCTCCGGCTGCTGCTGCCGGACCTGGCGCGCGCGGGGCGCATCGTGGGCCTGCTGTACGCGCTGGGCACGCTGGGGAGCCTCGCCGGCAACTTCCTCACTGGCTTCGTGCTGGTGGCGTGGTTCCCCGTGCCCACCATCGTCCTCACCGTGGCGGGCGCGCTGCTGCTGTGCGCGCTGGTGGCGCTGCCCAGGGCCTCCGTGTCCGCGCCGCCCGTCGAACCAATGTCCGCCGTGGCGGCAGCGGACGCCGCGCCGTCCTCGACAGGCGTGGACCTGCGCACCCGGCCCGTGCTGGCGTGCTTCCTGGTGGCCAGCGCGAGCTTCTGCACGCTCGCCATCGAGCTGGCGGCCAGCCGCATCCTGGCGCCCACCGTGGGCGTCTCCCTGTTGAGCTGGACCGGCATCATCGGCGTGGTGCTGACGGGCATGGCGCTGGGCAACTTCGTGGGCGGCCACCTGGCGGACCGGTGGCCCCGGCAGGAGGTGCTCGCCGGCTCCATGCTGCTTGCGGCGGCCAGCTGCCTGCTGATTCCTCCCATCCACCAGTGGCTGGTGCTGAAGGGCCACTTCGACGGCCTGGGCCTGCAGGCACGCATCGTCGCGTACACGGCCGCGGTGTTCCTGCTGCCGGTGACGGCCCTGGGCACGCTGTCACCCCAGGTGCTCCGGCTGGCGCTGGCGGACGTGGGGCGGGCGGGGCGCACCGTGGGTCGGCTGTACGCGTGGAGCACCGCGGGCGCGCTGCTGGGCTCGTTCCTCACCGGCTGGTGGCTCATCGCGAAGGTGGGCGTCTACCCGCTGGTGATGGGGGCCAGCCTGGGCCTGGTGGCGCTGGCGGCCTTCGTGGGACAGGTATGGCGGCAGCCCCGCTTCGTCGGCGCCACCGCGGGCACGCTCGCGCTGGCGGGGGTGCTCGGCGCGCTGGGCCTGTTCGCGTCTCCGTGTACGGAGGAGACGGACTACTTCTGCATCAAGGTCAACCAGGTGGAGCATGACGGCCGGCGGCTGCTGGCCATGCAGCTGGACCACCTGACGCACACCCTGGTGGACCTGGAGGACCCGTCGTACCTGGGCTATCCGCACGGGTACATCCATTCGGAGGTGGTGCGCCACGTGGCCGCGCGCACCGCGGAGCCCCGGGTGCTGGTGATTGGCGGCGGCGGCTACGTGGTGCCGCGCTGGGTGGAGACCTACGTCCCGCAGGTCCGGATGGAGGTGGTGGAGATAGACCCGGCCGTGACGCGCCTCGCGCTGGAGCGCTTCGGCGTGAAGCCGGACACGCGCATCACCTCCTTCAGCCTGGACGGGCGGCAGTTCCTCCAGGAGCTGGCGGAGCGCGGCGCGTACGACTTGATTGTCCAGGACGCGGTGAATGATTTGTCGGTGCCCTACCACCTGATGACGCGCGAGTACGACGTGCTGGTGCGCTCGTTGCTCAAGCCGGACGGCCTCTACCTGCTGACCGTCATCGACGAGATTCCCCGGGGCTCCTTCCTGCGCTCGGCCCTCCGGACGATGCAGGACGTCTTCCCCCACGTGGAGTTGCTCCACGACGCCCGCAGCGGCTCGAAGGGGCAGGGGGTCTACATCGTCGCGGGCTCGGCGCGGCCCATGGAGCTGGAGCGCCTGCCGGAGCTGCTGCGCGGCCTGGGCATTGAACAGCCGCGCACGGGCCGGGTGCCTCGCGCGGAGATTGACGCCTATCTGGCCGCGGGCCCCGCGCTGCTGCTCACGGATGACTTCGCGCCGGTGGACAACCTGCTCGCGGAGCTCTTCCTCCTCCGCGAACAGGTCGCGCCGTAGCTCAGCGCTTCACGGCTTCGATGATGCAGGTGCCGCCCTGGGTGGGGCTGATGCGGACCAGCTCCCAGGACGTCCGGGCCAGCAGCGACTGGAACTCGTGGGCCGTGCGCTCCCGTCCGTCCACCAGCACCAGCATGTTGAGGTCCAGCAGGGGCACGGGGGAGGGCGTCTGGTTGTCGGGCATCACCAGCTCCAGCACGAAGAGCCGGGCCCCCAAGGGCGCCGCGGCATGGAGGTGCCGCAGGATGGCGAGGGAGGCGTCCTCATCCCAGTCGTGGAGGATGTGCTTGAGCAGGTAGGCCTCGGCGGAGGGGAGCCCTGGCTCGAAGAAGCTGCCGCCCACCAGCTCCACCCGTCCGGTGAGGCCCTGGGCCTCAATCAAGGCCTTCGCGCCTTCGAGCACGTGCGGCAGGTCGAAGAGGATGCCCCGGCAGGCGGGGTTGGCGCGGAGCACCTGCGCCAGCAGCGCCCCCTGGCTGCCGCCAATGTCCGCCACATGGGCGAAGGGGGAGAAGTCGACCTGCTGCGTCAACTCATGGGCCACCAGGGCGGACAGGTTGCCCATAGCCCGGGCGAAGCGCGCCGCCTCGTCGGGGTGCCTGGCGAAGTGCTCCCAGATGTCGGTGCCCAGGGCCGCGCGCACCGTGGACTTCCCGGTGCGAACGGCCTCGGTGAGCTGCCCCCACGGCAGCCAGTGGGCACGGTCACTCTGCGCGATGGCCATGTCCCGCAGCGAGCCCGGGATGTCCGAGCGGAGCCCTTCGCCCATGGGCGTCAGGGCGAAGGTCCGCGCACCCACCTCCTGGAAGATGCCAGCGGGGATGCCGCCTCTCAGCAGCCGGTACAGGCCGTCCGCGCTGACGCCGAGCTCGGCCGCCAGCGCGTCACTGCTCCGAGGCCCCTTGGCGAGCAGGTCCGCGATGCCCAGACGGGCCGCCGCGCCAATGACCTGGGTGAGCCAATAGCCACCG
The DNA here is from genome assembly GCF_013372605.1 of Myxococcus sp. AM009. Lineage (NCBI taxonomy): Bacteria > Pseudomonadati > Myxococcota > Myxococcia > Myxococcales > Myxococcaceae > Myxococcus > Myxococcus sp. AM009. Next base: position 14,585 of record NZ_JABXEP010000088.1, on the reverse strand, counting down.
ATTCGCTCATAGAGGAGCTGCGTGGGAAACGCGTTCCCGCCGGAGGTCTTGTCCATTCCAGGAGCCTAACAGCGCTCAAAGCCTGTCATCACCCGGGAGGGCGGCAGTAACCCGTGAGCCCAAGACTCCCCGGCGGCGGGCTACTTGCCCTTGCTGTAGTCGCGGTTGGCGATGACGCCCTGGACCTCCGCCAGCGCGCGGGCGCCGGACGCGGACTCGAGCGCCTTCTCGGCGATGGTCTGGACCTGGCGCTTGGCCTCGGCCAGCTCCGTCTGGAGCGTCTGGAGCGCCTGGGCCTGCCTGGTGGCGGTCTCCTTGAGCGAGGAAATCTCCATGGCGGCGACGCGCTGCGCTGTCTCCGCGTCCTTGGTGGCGAGCGTGAGCTTCAGCTCCCACTCGGACTTCACCCGGTTGCCTGTCACCGCCGCGGCGGTGTCCGTCTCCTTCTTGAGCACCAGCGGGAAGTCCGCCACCTGCTTGCGCAGGTCCTCCAGCTCCTTCTCCCGCTGCTTCAGGGCGTCCTCACGGCTGGCCCAGTCCTTCTCCAGCTTCTCCTTGCGGTCGCGCTCGGTGGCGGCCTGCTGGCGCAGTGATTCGGCGAAGGCGTCCTGCTCCTTCTTGTGCTGGAGCTGGGTGTCATAGGCGTACTCCTCCTCGGCGCGCTTGCGGGCGACCTCGGTGGCCTGCCGCTCGGCGGACTGGTCCGCGGCGGCCTTCGCCCGGGTATCCTCGATGTCCTTCTGGAGCCGCTCCAGCTCCGCCTGGAGCTCCGCCTTCTTCTTGTCGTACTCGGCGACGAGCACGTCGATGGCGCTGGCGGCCACGTCCTTGCCGTGCAGCCCGTTCAGCTCCTCCGTCTTGAGCTGGATGGCCTCGTCGAGCTGCTTGAGCTCCTCCACCAGGGAGATGACCTGCTCGTTGATGCCGGCCAGCGTCTTGTTGATGGTGAGGCCCGCCTCGGTGACCTTCTTCACGGCGGATTCAGCGGTGAGGTTGGACACGTCCGCGAGGACGTTCTTCGCGTGGGCCTCCTGCGCGTCCTGCTCCTTGGTGGAGACGATGGGCTTGCTACGCGCCTTGCGAGCGAGCTCCTCGAAGGCGGCCTTGGTGGCCTCGGTGGAGCGGTTGCGGGCGACGACGTTGCGCTTGGACGTCTTGCGAGTAGCCATGTGACTCTCCAGGTAGGGCACGGCCAGGGCAGGCCGTGAAGCCCGCGAGGGACGTGAGGGTTTCGTGGAATCGCTGGTCCCCTTTTCGGGCGACCATGGGAGAAAGATACCTGGAGGGTCTGACACGGTTGGCTGGGTTTCAGGCGGCCTGGCGGGGTGCTTGGAGCCCCCAGCAGCGCCTCCGGGCGGCCTGGGTGGTGACGCTTGGGGCCACAGCGCCCTTGTCCTCGGGGCCGGGGCCCGGCTAACTCGCAGTCCCCGAAACGGCTCAAGGGAGAGCGTCAATGCAGGTCGTCAGTGTGAAGAAGGCCCTCGCGGGAGGGGTGGAGGAGGGGACGAAGGTGGAGGTCCGCGGCTGGGTGCGCACGCGCCGCGACTCCAAGGCGGGCATCAGCTTCGTCAACGTCAGCGACGGGTCGACGTTCGACCCCATCCAGGTCGTCGCTCCGAATTCGCTGCCCAACTACGAGAAGGAAATCCTGCACCTCACCGCGGGCTGCTCGGTCATCAGCCGGGGCACGCTGGTGAAGTCCCAGGGCAAGGGGCAGGCCTACGAGGTCCAGGCGGATGAAGTCCAGGTGCTGGGCTTCGTGGATGACCCGGACACGTACCCCATCCAGCCCAAGCAGCACACGCTGGAGTTCCTCCGCGACGTGGCCCACCTGCGCGTGCGCACCAACACGTTCAGCGCGATTACTCGCGTGCGTCACCGCGCGGCCCAGGCCGTCCACCGCTTCTTCGATGAGGAGGGCTTCTTTTGGGTCAACACGCCCATCATCACCGCGAGCGACGCGGAGGGCGCCGGGCAGATGTTCCGCGTCTCCACGTTGGACGCGGTGAACCCGCCGCGCACGCCAGACGGGAAGATTGACTGGCACAAGGACTTCTTCGGCAAGGAGGCGTACCTGACGGTCTCCGGCCAGCTCAACGCGGAGGCCTATGCCCTGGCCATGTCCAAGGTGTACACGTTCGGCCCGACGTTCCGGGCGGAGAACTCCAACACCACGCGGCACCTGGCCGAGTTCTGGATGATTGAGCCGGAGATTGCCTTCGCGGACCTCAACGAGGACGCGAACCTGGCCGAGCGCTTCCTCAAGTATGTCTTCAAGGCGGTGCTCGATGACTGCGCGCCGGACTTCAAGTTCTTCGAGGAGCGGGTGCAGAAGGGCGTCACCGAGCGCATGGAGAAGTTCATCAACTCCAGCTTCGAGCGCATCGACTACACCGACGCCGTCGAAATCCTGAAGAAGGCCAAGAAGAAGTTCGAGTACACGCCTGAGTGGGGCAAGGACCTCCAGACGGAGCACGAGCGCTACCTCACCGAGGAGCACGTGGGCCGGCCGGTGGTGGTGATGAACTACCCGGAGGCCATCAAGTCCTTCTACATGCGCCTCAACGACGACGGGAAGACGGTCGCCGCCATGGACGTGCTCGCCCCGGGCATTGGCGAAATCATCGGCGGCAGCCAGCGCGAGGAGCGCCTGGACGTGCTGGACCAGCGCATCCAGAAGTTCGGCCTCAAGCCGGAGAGCTACCAGTGGTACCGCGACCTGCGGCGCTACGGCTCCGTGCCGCACGCGGGCTTCGGGCTCGGCTTCGAGCGGCTCATCGTCTACATGTGCGGTCTGCAGAACATCCGGGACGCCATTCCGTACCCGCGCGTGCCGGGCTCCGCGGCGTTCTAGGCCGCGAGCCGAGTGTCCCCTCCACCGAGGGAGGGGATACCCGACCGTTCAGGGCAGCTAGCGCTCCAGCGCGCCCCATCGGGTCCGAATCCACTGGCGCACGTACTCGACTTCCTCCTCGTAGGAGTTGAAGTCCTGGCGCGTGTGCCAGTGGGGGAAGTTGCCGTGGCCGCCCCACGGGTCATCCGGGTCGCCGAAGTCGCGGTGCTTCTCACCCCACTTCGCCCAGTCGCGCCGCGCGGACGCCGCCGTCTCCTGGACGTAGCCGTCGATGAGGGCCTGTAGGGCCTCCACGTTCAGCGTGTCGCGCAGCATCGCCCGGTAGCGCTCGCGCAGGGGTTCGGCGATGGCGGGGTCGGCCAGCATGCGCTCGAAGAGCAGGTTGTCCTCCCGGAACGTGGGCCGCGCCGTGGGCGAGGTCCGGGTGGTGTCGTAGGACTGCCCGAAGCTCGCGTCCAGATCCCAGGGGATGTAGCGCCAGGGGCCGCCGGTGGCCGGGTCGTAGGCGTGGTAGGCATTCTTCGCCTGCGAGTCCACGCCCAGGATGAGCGTGTTGAAGATCCACCAGTCCTCGTAGTCCCGCGCGTTCATGCGCTCAGGGAATCCGGCGCGGAAGGCGTCCACGTCCGAGTCCGCGATGAAGGCGGTGAGGGCCTCCATGGGCGCGAAGGCGCCGGGCTCACCTTCCTCGGGGGAGCCCTCCTTCTTCTCGTAGCCCTCACGGAGGCTTGCCTTGGGCGTGCCGTCCTTGCGCAGCCGCGAGAAGTTGGCGCGGTTGTCCACGGCCTTGAAGGCGTCCGCGTCCTTGTCGATGCCGTGCGCGGCCATCAGGCGCTTGTTGACGTGGTCCGCCACCGTGTAGAGGCCGACGTATTTGTTGTTGGCGTAGAGCACCGCGCTGTAGGTGCGCAGGTGGACATGGCCCGGGCTCATCCGGCTCCACACGTCGAAGGCGAGCCGCGAGCGCATGTAGGCATTGTCATTGAACGTGGTGATGAGCACCACGCGCTTGCGATTCTTGAAGCCGTTGCCGAAGACGGGCTCGGAGAACAGGTCCTCGTCCGGGAACTTCAGGGTGTGGCTGCGCTTGGGGAACACGCTGGAGGTGGCCCCCCGGTACTTCGCCTCCAGGTCGAAGCGCTGGCCCCGGTAGACGAGCTGCGCCGGCCGGTAGCCGCCCGCGGTCAGCTTGCCCTCGTAGGAGAGGTGGAACACCGGCAGGCCGAACTCCTCCGTGTAGGCCGCCGGGTCGACGATGGGGACGTTGCCGGGCGCGGACTCGTTCTCCGCCACGCCGACCTTGAGCGTGCCCGTCTCACCGGTGCGCTCTTCGCGCAGCGTGAGGTGCCACACCGCGGCCTGGTCCTTGCCGGGCGTCCAGCTCAGGGTGCTGGTGGCCACATCGAACCGGGCGCCGGGTGGCAGGGGGTCCACGACGAAGCGCGTGTCCGGCGCGGCGTGGCCGGTGGAGCATGTCACGGTGGCGGAGACGGGCTCACCTTCGAGCACCCAGCGCGGCTCGCCCGCGGTGGGCGCACAGCGGTGGGTCTGCGGCGGTGGGCCGCCATCAGGGGCGCCCCCGTCCGGAGTGCCTGGGCCGCCACCCGCGTCGGGCGTCGCCCCTCCGTCCGTGCCATCAGGAGGCAGGCCCGCGTCGGGGCGCGTCCCGTTGTCAGGGGCCTCGCTGGCGGGGGCTGGAGCGTCAAGGCTTCCGGAGTTGCCACCACACGCCACCAGCAGCCCCGCGACTCCCGCCAGAAACATCCTTGGAAAGCGTCTTGCGCCCACCTGGTCTCTCCCCCTCGAACGCCACGTCAGGCTCGCAGGATTAACCACTCCATGACGTGCCTGGCACCCCCCGAGGTGCAGGCCGCTGTCGGCTCGTGGACGCCGGGGGGAGGGCGCCCAGCGAGGCCAGGACGGGACACGCGGTGTCTGGTGGGCAACCTCCCTGGGCCAGCAGCTTCTGGATGGCGCGCTTCATCCGCTGGAGGTCCTTCACGCGCGCGTCGATGGCGTGGAGCTTCGCCGCCGCGAAGGTCTCCATCTCGGAGGGGGAGGGGCTGCGCCCGTCCGACATCGCGAGGATGGCGGCGACCTCCCGCAGCGTGAAGCCCAGCTCCTGCGCGCGCCGGATGAAGCGCACGCGCGTCACGTCCTCCGGTGTGTACTCGCGGTAGCCGCTCTGTGTCCGGCGGGGCGGGGGCATCAGCTTGCGCCGCTCGTAGAACCGGAGCGTGGGGATGCCCACGCCCGCGGCCCGGGCCAGCTCGCTGATGCGCAGGGGGGCGGTGTCAGGCCGTCTGGGAGCGGGGCGCGTGCGCATGGTGTCTCCTCCACCACTGGAGGATGGCACTCCCCTGGACGAAGAACCACGTCAGCTCCATCGCGAGCATGATGGCGAGGATGCCCGTCTGGCCCGATGCGAACGCCACGGCCATCCAGAGCGAGAAGCCGGCACGGCCAACGGTGTCCGCGGCGCCCAGTGAGGGCTCCGGCTTCCACAGGCGCAGGACGGACCACACCGTGACGATGGTGCCCATCAGGCTCACGAAGAAGAGGTGCATGGGCCCGAACTCCGGCGGCGCGGCGCCGGGCAGGGCAAGGACGACATGGAGGTGGTGCAGCTTCTCCAGGAGCCAGCCCGCCGTCCACGGCGTGGCGAAGGGGGCGGTGACGACGAGGTCGTAGAGGGCGCTGGCCTGGATGATGCGGGTGGGTTCGTTCCGGTTCATGCGAGGAACGTTACGGGCTGCACCAAGGTGCAGGGTCAAGCGCCCTTGCCTCCCAGGGGCTACCCGGCCTTGAGGCGCACGGAGTCAACGGCGTGCTTCGCGAGCGCCTCGGCGATCTGCTCCGACTTCCACAGCGGGTCCAGGCAGGGACAGAAGTAGCCAGGGCCCGCCTTCTCGCGCACGGCCCAGGCGAAGAAGTCGCGCGCGGTGTCGTGGAGCTCCTCCGGGAGGAAGAGGGCGGCGACGTCGTACTCGGTGAAGCGGAGCAGTCCCGGCACGCGCCACTCGCGCTCCCAGTCGAAGCGGTAGCTGTAGGGCGCGTTGTGGTGGTCGCCCTGGATGTCCACGAAGGGCGTCATGGACCAGATGGGCTCTTGCTGGGGCGAAGGCGCCGCGAGCGCGCGCTCCACCTGGTGCTTCAGGGCCAGATGCGCGGGGGAGGCGTACTGGACGTACCAGACGGGGCCGCCGCCCTGGGAGAGGATGTAGCTCTTGCTGAAGCCAATGCCATACAGGCTGCGGCGCTGGACGAGCCGGGCGAGCTGGTCCAGGGGAATCTCGCTGAAGCACACGGAGCGGTGGCGCTCGGCGACGGCGGGCTCCCGGCGGGCGATGCCGAAGCCCTCGGCGCCGGGGATGAGCGTCCGGGCGCCGAGGATGCTCATCATGTTCTGGTAGGCGTCATGACAGGGCGGTCCCGGCTTCGTGAAGTGAACCACGAAGTCAGACATGTCTCGCCACTGTGGATTCGTCTGGTAGCCGAGCATCATCCCTACTCCGCGGGCAATGTCCCGGACGGGGCAGGGGGATGCAACTCGAACGACGCATGACACGCGGCGCCTGCCTGTCTTGCATTCGGGAGGACGGGGGCCGTCCGCGCGGCTATGGTGAGCGGCTTCTTGACGAGGGAGCGCTCTTGGAAATCCTGTCCCGAAATGGTCGCCTGGCGCTCGCCGCCGTGCTCACCCTGGCCCTGTCGCCCCTGGCCCTGGCCGCCGCGGGCAGTCCGCGGCTCCAGGCCTTCTTCCAGCAGGACCTGACCAGCGCTGACTACCAGCAGAAGGTCTACTCGCGCGTCGCGGGGAAGTGGCGGCAACCCGGCGCCAAGGGCACGCCCGGTCTGGGGAAGAAGACGGTGGTCCGGGCCGTGATTGGCCGGGACGGCAAGCTCCTCTCCGCCGACGTGTCCACGGTGTCCGGCTCGAAGACGTGGGATGCCGCCGCGCTGTCGGCCGTGAAGAAGGCGGCGCCCTTCCCGCCGCTGCCGGCGAGCTTCCCCGGCGCCACGCTGGACGCCCACTTCCACGTGGCCTGGGTGGCGGCGCCGTAGCTATGGTGCGCCCATGGCGACTCCTCATATTTCCGCTGCCCCCGGTGACTTCGCTGACGTGGTCCTCATGCCCGGCGACCCGCTCCGGGCGCGTTACATCTCCGAACGCTTCCTGGAAGGTGCCCGCGAGGTCTCCACCGTGCGCAACATGCTCGGCTTCACGGGGACCTTCCGGAACCGGCGGGTGTCGGTGATGGGGCACGGGATGGGCGTCCCCTCCATCTCCATCTACGCCACCGAGCTCATCAAGACGTATGGGGCGCGCGTCCTCATCCGCGTGGGCAGCTGCGGCGCGTTGAGCACCGACGTGAAGGTCCGGGAGGTCATCGTCGCGACGGGCGCCGGCACGGACTCCAACGTGAATCGGATGCGGCTGATGGGTCATGACTTCGCCGCGGTGGCGGACTTCACGCTCGCGCGGCGGGCCGTGGAGGCGGCGGAGCGGCGCAACAAGCCTGTGCGCGCCGGACCCGTCTTCACCTCCGACCTCTTCTACCACCCGCAGGAGCAGCTCAACGCCACCCTGGCGCGGATGGGCGTCCTGGCCGTCGAGATGGAGGTCGCCGGCCTCTACGGCGTGGCCGCGGAGTCGGGCGCCCGCGCGCTGGCGCTGCTCACGGTGTCGGACCACATCATCACCGGGGAGAAGCTCACGCCGCAGGAGCGGCAGACGACGTTCGACGAGATGATTGAGCTCGCCCTGGACGTCGCCCACGCCGAGCCCACCCCTTAGCGCCTCGTTGGAGGGCAGGCGGGCAGGGCGCCTGGGCGGGCCCGTTCCGCTCTGGAGGTACGAGAGGGCCGCTCTCACAGCGCTTTGGGGCGCCGGGGGCGGCCAGATTTCCCGGTCGGTGCTTTGTGCCCAGCGGGATTCCGGGCCATCCTCCGCGCCGGTGCGTTACCCAATCTGGCTCCTGCTCGTCTGCGCCGGCTGTGCCGCGCGTGTCTCCCCCCATGCTGGCACTGTGCCGGCCGCCGCCGTGCGTGCCCAGGACTCCGTCCCCGTGGCCGCCGCCGAGCCGCCGCCGGAGGCTCCTCCCCTGGCGTCCGCTCCGGCCGCCGAGCCGGGGGCCCCGGCTGCTTCCGAGCCCGCGGATGGCTGCGCGCTGAGCGCGGAGGACCTGGAGTCCGAGGAGGAGGAGCTGGCCGAGGGTGAGGGCGATGACGGCGAGAAGGAGACGCCGGACGCCGTTGCCACGGGCGCCGAGCCGACGGGGCCGCTCTATTCGGCGGACATCTCCGACGAGGAGCTGGCGCGGCGGTGGAAGGATGAGATTGCGTCGCTGGGCTCCATGGCCGTGGGCTTCGCGCACAGCGGCCGGCTGGTGAACGCCCAGCAGTTCCCGAAGGGGGACGACTGGATTGTGGTCACCCCCGCGGGCGCCTGGGCCACCGAGGAGACGGTCAACTATCTGGCCGAGGCCATCCGTGACGTGCGGGCCCGCTTCCCGAACGCGCCTCCGCTCCGGGTCAACGGGATGAGCCACAAGGAGGGCGGCTACATGCGCCCCCACAAGAGCCACCAGAACGGCCGTGACGTGGACGTGGGCTTCTACTACCCGACGGTGGACCCCATCCGCACCCGCGCGCGTGAGCACGTCATCGACGTGGCCTTGAACTGGGAGTTCATCCGCTCGGTGCTGGTGAAGACGGATGTGCAGATGATTCTCGTCGACCGTCGCGTGCGGAAGGTCATCTATGACCACGCGGTGCGCGTGGGCGAGGACAAGGCGTGGTTGGACTCGATTTTCAATGACGGCCCCACGGGCGTCGTCCGGCACGCTCGCGGCCACCGCGACCACTTCCACATCCGCTTCCACAACCCGCGTGCCCAGGAGCTGGGCCGCCGCGTGCAGCCGTTCCTGGCGCTCCAGCCGGAGCACAACGTGACGACGCACCGCATCCGGAACGGCGACACGTTGGGCGGCATCGCGCTCAAGTACGGGTCGACGGTGTCGCTGATCAAGAAGGCCAACCGGATGCGGAGCAACTTCCTGCGCGCGGGGAACCGGCTGTCCGTGCCCCTGCGCGGGCCCTGCACGCACTGCCCCGTGCCGCCGCCGTTCGTGCTGCCTGGCCGCCGCCTGCCGCCGGACGCGGTGGCCCCGGCCCCGGCGTTGGTGGCCGCGGCGTCCGAGTCCAAGGCGGAGAATGGCTGTGCGCGGCCGGAGGGGGCCGGGGCCACCGCGGCGCGGCAGGCTGCCTCCGTCATCCCCGCGGTGGGCGCGGCCTCCGTCGAGGCGGCTTCGACCGTGCTGTCCGCGGCTCCCGCGGGGGAGGTGGCGCCGATGGTGAAGCCTGCCGCGGGGACCTCCATCGACGTGGCTTCGACGGTGAAGCCCGTGAACGCCGTAAACGTGGCGTCGGCGGTGGTCCCCGCCGCCACAAAGGAACAGCCCGCGTCCGCCAAGACGTCTCCGGAGGCTACGCCCGCCGCTTCGGCCGAGCAGGCCGCCGCCAGCCCGGCTCCGGCGGTGCAGCCCACTGTCGTGCCGATGCGCGAGAAGGGCGAGGGCGCCGCGGGCATCACCCACGGACGGTGACCTGGCCTTCACCCGCCATGCAGGCTTGGGCCCCGTGTCTCCCAGGTGGTGACACGGGGCTCGTTCGTTCCGGAGTGTGGTAGGCACGGGCCGTCCATGGCGTTTCCCCCGCACAAGGGCCGCTCGCTGGCCCACAAGGCTCGTCAGCGCTCCCCCGGCCACCACTACAACGCGAGCTTCATGTCCGCCGCCGACCGCGCGGAGGCCTTGAGCTGGCTCGCGACGCTCCACCCGCTGTGGGAGGAGCGCTACTCCAAGCACTTCCCCCCGCCGCCGGGGCAGTCCCAGCGGAGGCTGTTGCGGCCGGTGTACTGGCTCGGCAACTGGCAGTTCGCGTGCCTCGACTACTACCACCCGCCCAAGGGCATCCTGAACCGGTGCGTCCAGGCCGAGCCCTTTCCGGCGGTGCTCCAGCGCCAGGTGGCGAAAATCGAGGAGCTGGCGCGGCGGATGTACCGCGGGCCGGACATGCCTCCCCGCTGGCACCTCAACACCTGCCTGGTGAACTTCTACGGCAGCCGGTTGGAGGACGGGCGCTGGGTGGACACCGCCCGCGTGGGCGAGCACAAGGACTTCGAGCCGGGCCCCGTGGCCTCGCTGTCCTTCGGTGAGCGTGCCCTCCTCCAGTTCGTCACCTCCTCCCGCCCGGGCGAGCGCGACGCGGTGGTGCTGGAGCAGTGGCTGGATGACGGCTCGCTCCAGCTCTTCGGTGGCGCGCGCTGGAAGGAGCAGACGTTCCACCGCGTGCAGCGGGTGGACACGCGCACGGGCAAGACGCTGGCCCCGGAGTTGCCCGACTTTCGCACCCGTCGCATCAACCTGACGTTCCGCTACGTGCCGGACGAACACGTCATTCCGTTCGCCGCGCTCTCCCCCGAGGCGCGCGAGGACGTGCGGCCCTACGTGGCGCGGCTCGCCCAGGGCAGCGCCTTCTTCCGCGATGCCCTCGCGCGTGAGGCGCCGGGCACGCCAGCCTGACGCAAGGCCGCCCCGCGCCTATGAGCGGCGCTTGCCGTGCGAGCGCGCGTGCCGCCCTGGTGCCTGGTCCGGCGTGCGCTTCGACTGCCCGTGGTCCTGCTGCGGAGGGCCCGGGTCCTTCTGCGCGGCGAGGAAGCTCTCCCACGCCTCCTTGAAGACGGGGTCCTCGCGCGGCACCTGGACGCGGGGAATCTCCGAGCGCATCAAGTGCTCGATGCGCGTGATGACCTGCCCCTCGCGCGTGATGGCGAAAGTCGAGGCGATACCGCTGGCGGCGGCCCGGGCCGTGCGGCCGATGCGGTGCACGTAGTCCTCGGGCGCATGAGGCAGGTCGTAGTTGATGACGTGGCCCACGTCCTCCACGTCGAGCCCGCGCGCCGCGATGTCGGTGGCCACGAGGCAGCGGTAGGTGCCGTTGCGGAAGCCCTCCATGGCCTGCTTGCGCTGGTTCTGCGTGCGGTCCGCGTGTAGCACCGCGGTCTTGTACCCCGCGCGCTGGAGCGCCCGCTGGACCTTGTCCACGCGCTCCTTCGCCCGGGTGAACACCAGCGCCGTCGCCGAGTCCTGGGCCAGCAGGGTGAGCAGCAGCGGCGTCTTCTCCTCGGGCCGGAGGAAGTACAGGCGCTGCTCGGCGCGCTCGGCGGGCGTGCCGCTGCGGGTGACCTCCAGGCGCACGGGGTTGTACAGCCGGCTCTTGGCGAAGCGGGTGACGTCGGGCCCGAGCGTCGCGGAGAACAGCAGCGTCTGCCGGCGGCGGGGCAGGTGGGCGACGATGCGCTCGAGCTGCGGCAAAAAGCCCATGTCGAGCATCCGGTCGGCTTCGTCGAGGACGAGCGCTTCCAGGTGCGGGAAGCGGACGTCGGTGTTCTCCATCAGGTCCACCAGCCGCCCCGGCGTGGCGATGACGAAGGAGGGCAGCGTCTTCAGGGCGTTGACCTGCGCGCCCATGTCCTCGCCGCCAATGACGGCGGTGTGCGTGAGGCGGCGGGGCTCCGCGAAGAAGCGCACCGGCTCGGCGATCTGCTGGACCAGCTCACGCGTGGGGGCCAGCACCAGCGCGAGCGTGCCCTTCTTGCCCGCGAGCCGTTCCACCAGGGGGAGGACATACGCGGCCGTCTTGCCCGTTCCGGTGGCCGCGCAGCCGATGACATCCCTGCCGTCGAGTGCTGGAGGGATGGCCTGCTTCTGGATGGGGGTGGGCTGCGTGAAACGCGCGCGGCGCAGGGCGCCCAGCGTCTCCCGCGAGAGGCCCAGTTGTTCGAAGGAGTCGCTCACGGCTTGGGGGTACCACGTCGCGAGGCCTCGTGGGAAAGGGCCTCGCGGGGCAGGCGCCGTGATTCCCGCCCGCCAGGAGGGCATGATGGCCAGATTGGAACACCTGATGCCCTTCACGCCGCTGCCGGTGGTCCTGGATACCAATGTGGTCCTGGACCTCTTCGTGTTCGATGACCCCTACACACGCCCGCTGGCCGGGGCCCTCGCCGCGGGGGCGCTGACCGCCTGGACGGACGCGGACACGCTGGCGGAGCTGGGCTACGTGCTGGCCTCGCGCAACTTCCAGCCCGGCCTGGGCGCGCCAGAGCGGACCGCTGCGTTCGAGCGCTACCGGGCCCAGGTCCACCTGGCGCCGTCCGCCGAGTCCGTGCCCACGCCGTCATTGCCCCGCTGCCGGGACAGGGACGACCAGAAGTTCCTGAGCCTGGCCGCGCGAGCCGGAGCGGCGTGGCTGGTGAGCAAGGACAAGCGGGTGCTGTCCATGGCGGGCCGTGCGGGCCTGTCTTTCGCCATCCTCACGCCCCGGCAGGCCGTGGCCCGCCTACCACCCAGGGGGTAGATACACGCCGCCCGCGCCGGAACATCTTTCGCGTCGAGCTGCACCTGCACTCGATTCCCAAGCGAGAGAACATGTTCCGGATTGCGATGCTCGTAGCGCTGGCCCTGTCCACCCTCGTTGCCTGCGGTGGAGAGGACGACAACCCTGGTGGCACGCCGCAGAAGGTGGACTGCAACGCCTCGAACTGCGCGGGCTGCTGCTTCAACAATGTCTGTCAGACGGGAACGTCGACCTCGGCGTGTGGCAAGGCAGGGGCCGCGTGCCAGGCGTGTGGTACCGCGCAGGTGTGCAAGGCGGACCAGTCCTGCGGCGTGGACCCGGAGGGTGTCTGGCGCGTCCAGCCCGTCGCCGCCCAGGTGGCCGCCAACAACAATGGCTCGGCGTGGGACGCGGACAGCTCACCGCCGGACGTGTTCGTTGAGATGGCGTGTCCGGGGGCCACCTCCGCGTTCAGGACGCCCGTGGTGCAGAGCGCCACGCCCACGTGGACCACGGGAGGGTGTACGGCGCGCGCGAGCCAGTTGATGGCGGAGGGGTGGGCCTTCCGCCTCTGGGATGAGGACCTGGCGTCCCACGACACCATCACCGGCGCCCTGGTCACGCGCTTCACCGAGCAGCACTTCACCGCGGGCACCGTCTCATTCGGCGCGTCCGGCGGCATGACGTCACTGACGGTGCAGCTCCAGAAGCAGCCCTGAGCGCGGGGTTGAAGCGCTCACGGCGGACCCGGAGGTGGTCTCCGGGCCCGCTGGGGTGACTCAGGCCCGCTTCACCGGGTGATGGCGCATCACCCGGACGTGGGTCTCGGAGACGAGGAAGGTGGTGATGGCCGACAGGCTCGCCTTGCCGTTCGTCTCGCTCCAGTCGAGGACATGGATGCGCATGCGGAGGGCGTTCCCCTTCCTGGCGACTGCGTCGTCGTAGGTGAGCACGGCCTCGGCCTTCGCTCCGGCATAGGCGATGAGCGTCTGGCGGAAGGTGGGCCAGGTCTCACGGGTGCCGGTGAACTCGACCCTGCCATGGAGGAAGGACGTGGGGCGGGCGAGTGAGCCCAGGATGAAGGCTCCGCCGGGGCGCGAGGGCTGGGGCTTCATGAGCGAGAGGCTGGAGACGCGATTGCAGCCGCCCAGGCACTCGCGCACGCAGGAGCAGTCAAAGCTGCCCTCGGGCAAGGCGACCGCCTTGCGCTGGCGCTCGCATCTGCTCATGCAGACCCTGGCCTCCTGAGCCTCCTTCTCGTGGGTCTGCTCAAGGGTCGCCAGCATCTGCGCGGGGCTGGCATCCGCCTCGAAGAAGCGCGCGTCTTCCAGGTGGAGCAGACCGGAGACCGGTGAGAGGCCGTCGCTCTCCATGCTGGAGAGCGCCGCTCGCGCCACGACCTTCTGGGCCCGGGGTTGCGCGGGGGTGACGCGTCTCCACTTCGCGCGCGCCTCGGAGTCCTGGCCCTCGTAGTCGAGGTTTACCCGGTCGAAGAGCGCGGCCAGCTTCTTCGCGCGCTCCAGCGCCGGCTTGTAGCTGTCCTTCACGGGAATCGTGGAGAACAGTCCGACGGCGTAGGTCAGCCCTCGCGCGTATTCGCCCTCCTCGCGGGAGCGGTCCAGCGTGAACAGCACCTCCCCTTCGTAGCGGGGCGCCCACTCAATCCGGGCCTCGTTGCCGTCAGGCGCGGCGGCCTGCTTGCGCTCGAGGACGGACGCGCGGACCTGCTCGAAGGCCGCGGACTCTGCCTCCGGCTTGTAGGGGTCGTCACCTTCCACGTACACGCGCAAGTCACTGAGGCTGGTGTTGGCGTGCGACGCGCCCGGATAGGTCGAGACGAGCGTGAGCCGCACCCCGTGGACCTGGTTCGGGACAGGCAGGCGGACCTCCTGCCACCCGAGCACGTCCTTCAGCTCTGTCACCAGCGGGGTGCCCGTCACCTGGGGCCCTGTCTCGCCCTGGACGAGCGGCTCCAGCTTCACCTTGCGCGGCCGGGCATTGGCGCGGAAGCGCTCCGCGGACTGCTGGAAGCCATTGCGAATGAACAGGCGGTACGTCTTCGCGCGGGTGAGCTCCGGTCCCCACCACTCCAGGGCTTCGCCTTCGCCCCGGCCCTTGGCGCCTTCCACCCAGGCGGTGGCCGGGTCGTCATCCGCGACGTAGAGCGGCGGGTGGTCCTTCCCTCCGCTCTTCAGGAAGGAGGAGGCCGTCACGCGGCGGGGATGCAGCCGGTTCGCCGCGCCCGCGTCGGGTTCGAGCATGATGGGCGGTGTCGCGGCGAGGAAGAGCGACAGGAGGATCATGGCGTGCGTTCCTTCACGGGGTGGGACGG